>JALUYG010000084.1 GCA_027013105.1 Mariprofundus sp. | reverse complement strand
TCTTGCGTTGGCCGGGGAATATTCCGCTATTCAGTGAACTGGCGCTGGTGATTGCACTGGCATGGGTAGTCTCCGGCTGGCTGCTGCCGGACGTGGAACCAACTTCGCCGATGCTGCAGCAGGCCATATCCAATACAAGCCCTGCCCTGCCCGATCTGCAAACGCTGACCGCCATCCACCTGTTCGGAACAGCTGCAGCGCACAAGCAGGCGACGAAACCTGCGCCGCCTGTCGCCAAGCCGGTGACAATCAGCCCGTTGCACATCAAATTGTTGGGCACTGTCGTTGCGGATACGCATGCTGCAGCCATCATCGCAACAGCTGCAGGGCGCGAGCAACGGGCATTCTTTATCGGCGACAGCATTCAGCCCGGCGTCGTCCTCAAAATAGTGGAGGCCGATGCCATTGTGGTGGAGCGCGGAGGCCGAATGGAACGCATTTACCTCGAGAAAAACAGTCCGCTTGTCTCATCCCCCATGGGCGTAATCGGCGCAAATCTCCGGTCATCTTCGATGCCGGCACGACAAATTCCGCCGAAAACCATGCCGACCTACCCCCCAACCGCCAGCGCCGCTGGCGGCATGCGCAAACAGATCAGCCGCCAACATCTGCAGCAACAGCTCAAAAACTTCCCCGCCCTGCTGTCGCAGGCCAGGGTCATCCCCCGCATGGTCAACGGCAAACCGTCCGGGTTCACCATTTCCGAGATTGCTCCGGGATCACTCTACCAACAGGCCGGTTTGCGCAATGGCGACATCATCCTCAGCGTCAACGGCAAACGGATCACTGACGCCAAACAGGCCATGCGCATGTATCAGACGCTGCAAAACGCGCCGGCGCTGGACCTGATGCTGATTCGGGCGGGGCAAACCCGGCAGATCCACTATGATATCCGCTAACAGCCCTGACGCACGCGCCTGATATGTACAGAGAATATTTCGGGCTGCAGGAGCTGCCGTTCTCAATTGCGCCCAATCCGCGCTATCTCTACCTCACCCCACAGCATCAGGAGGCGCTGGCACATCTGATCTATGGCCTGAACAGCGGCGGCATGATCCTGCTGACTGGCGAAGTGGGCACGGGAAAAACAACCATCAGCCGGAAACTGCTGGAGGATATTCCCGATCACATCGATATCGCCTGGATCGTCAATCCGAAGCTTTCCGCCGAAGAGTTGCTGGCCAGCATTTGCGACGAGCTCTCCATTCGCTACCCGCAAGATAACCGCAGCATTAAAACCTTTACCGATCTGATCAACGCCCGGCTGATCGAAGCGCACGGCGCCGGACGTAACGTCGTATTGATGATCGATGAGGCGCAAAATCTCTCTGCTGAAGTGCTGGAACAACTTCGCCTGCTCACCAATCTGGAGACGAATGAACATAAACTGCTGCAAATCGTACTACTCGGCCAGCCCGAACTAAAAACCATGCTGGAGCGAAGCGATTTGCGCCAACTGGCTCAGCGCGTCACCGCCCGTTATCATCTGAATCCATTAAACCGGCAGGAGACCATGGCGTACATCCGCCACCGGCTGGCCGTGGCCGGATGCGAAAAAACCGTTTTTTCTGCAGCGGCCATCAAAATGATCTACCGGATCAGCCACGGCACCCCGCGCCTGATCAACCTGTTGTGCGATCGGGCCATGCTCGGCGTGTACAGCAGCAGTGAAAAGATGGTTGGTAAAAAACATGTTCGGCAATCCTGTCGAGAGGTGCTGGGTGACGCCGCCGCCCCCAAACAACCGCTTCTCGTCCCTATCATAGTCATGACGCTGTTGTTTTTCGGCGCGGCTCTGTTTGCCGGCGGAGCATGGAAACGGATACCTGCCTATTTTTCGCCGGCGGTGGCGCTTCAATCGTCACAGAATCCAGGACAAGCCACGGCCATCCGGCAATCGCCGCAACCCGAGCAGACCGACGCCGTTCTACCCTCGCCACCCCCGCAACAGGCGAGCATGCCGGATCACGACCGGCTCCGGCCCGACAAAACCGGGCCGGAGAAAAACAGAGCGGAGACGCCTGTACTGCCTCAAACCCCTGTAGCTGACACTATCGAGAAGAGTGCGTCGGCAACGCCGCCACTCTCCAAAGAAGCTCATGAGGCTGGGATCCCCGAGAAAAAAGAGGTGGCATCCGCCCCAACCCAGACGGCAGAAGCCTCCCCTGCAGCAAACCCTGCCCCCGGCGAGATAAGCCATCACAATCAAACCGCCGTCGATCATGGAACAGAAGCAAGCTCGGACAAGCGGCCTGAAACCGTACGTCCGGATGTTCAGGCGATCGCCACGCCATGGGATATCATCGCAAAAACAGGCGCCTGGCCAGTCGCATTTCAAACTCTCGCCGCCATCTGGCATACAAAGCTCGCCACAACGACAGGGGATCTCTGCCAACAACTGACCAATTCCGGTTTGGCTTGTATGAAGCAACATGCCAACATCTGGCTGATTCGAACCATGAATCGTCCGGCCATATTCCAGATCACAGGAAACGATAAAGCCCAACGCTACGGCGTCATCCGCTCTGTTTCGCATGGGTATGCGACTATTCAGCTGGGGCGGAAAAAGTGGAGTGTGACGCTGTCCGAGCTTAAACATCGCATGCAAGGCCCGATCACGCTGATCTGGTCCAGACCGCCGGGCTTTCAAAAAGACCTTCAGTTGGGGGATCATGGCCAAGCGGTTGCATGGCTGACCACCCAGTTGGATCATCTCCAGGGTACGATGATCCCCCCCGGGAAGCCCGACATTCTGGACGACTTGCAGGTGGCGCGTCTGAAAGATTTCCAAACATCGCAGGGGCTGCCGGCGGATGGCATCGCCGGCGCCAGAACGCTGATGCGCATCAATGAGCTGATCGGCCTGACAATTCCCAGGTTGCAGAAAACGGCAGAGCGCTGATGTCCTATATTCTCGACGCCCTGAAAAAATCCGAACAGCAGCGTGGCGACAATACCCGCTCTGCCATGGTCGCACCTGTGATCCCGGCAAAACCGGCAAAACAGCGATTCGTGTTGCCGGCCATTCTGGCGACTGTGACGCTACTGGCCGCATGGGGCGTTACGCAGATCAACCGTGGGGAAGATCCATCTCCCGCCTCACAAGTCGGCTCGATTTCAAACTCAGGCAAGCTTCCGTCATCGGCGAGCCCACAAGCGAACAGATCGATGACAACACCTGCCGCCGCGCCATCACAGCAACGCGTCAGCGGCTCAGACTCCAGACCAGTTGCAGCTGTTCGACATGAAACGCAACCCGAAGCCCGCGCAGCAGTCGAAAATTCCGCCAGCAG
>JALUYG010000083.1 GCA_027013105.1 Mariprofundus sp. | reverse complement strand
CAAATTGCCGGGACTGGACGGGCGCAAGATGAGCAAATCCTACGGCAATACGATTGAGCTGGGCGAAACATGGAAGGTGACCGAGAAGAAGGTGAAAACCATGCCGACGGACACCGCCCGCAAACTGCGCACCGATCCCGGCACGCCGGAGAACTGTCCGGTGTGGGATTTCCACAAGGTCTATTCAACCGAGGAGGAGCGCGCCTGGGTGCGAGAGGGGTGCACCACCGCCGGCATCGGCTGCATCGATTGCAAGATGTGCATGCTGAAACATCTGGAAGCAGAACTGCAACCGATCCGTGGTCGCCGCGCCGATATTGCCGCACACCCCGATGATCTGCGCGACATTGTTCGCGCCGGCAACGAACGCGCCCGTATCGAGGCAGGCTGCACCATGGAAAAAGTGCGCAAGTCGCTCAAGATGGGTTATCGGGTTTGAGTTCGAGGGATGATGTGCGTGATTTGATTCGCACAGATCAGGAGCGCGCGGCTATCATTGCAAATATGCAGGCCAGTGTAACAGGGCAACCATTCCATGGCTGAATTGAAAGACATGGCACGCAAACGGGTGCCTGGCAGTTAGGTGGCTCACTGCACCCAGTTTTCCAGTCTTAATCCTTCAATACGTTCAAACTCTTTGGTGTTGTTGGTCAATAAAACCATATCCTCGGCCAGAGCAATGGCGGCAATCTGGATATCATAGGCCCCGATGGGTGTGCCCTGGCGGCGAAGCTGGTAGCGGATTTTTGCAGCATATTTTGCAGCCTCAACAGAAAATCCGGTGACTGAAAGCGGTGCAATAAAGTTTTCCAGAAAAGTCGCATTGCGTTTATGTGACTGGTTTTTCTCAAGGCCAAAATAGAGTTCGGAAATAACAATGGTCGGGATATGAAGTTGCATGAGTTCAATCTGCCGAAAGCGTTCAAATACCTGCGGTGGACGTTTATTGATGATGTAGATGCAAATGTTTGTATCCAGCAGGTAATGCGTCATGACCAGTCACGTTCCTGCATATCAGGCTGTTCACGCTCTTCAGAAATCAAATCTTTTGGGGCACTTTGAATGGCATCAAACCATTGATCCCAGGAATCTTCAATCGGTTCGAGGATCACCTTATTGCCATCACGCGATATATTCACCACTTTGCCAGGCATACGAAACTCTTTTGGTAAACGGACGGCCTGAGATCGGCCATTCATGAATAGTTTTGCAACAGACATCATCATACACCTCTCTTGTAATATACCAGAAGTATATATCAATCGGGCAATTTTATGCAAGCATCGGTTTTACCATGAGGATGAGAAACGCAGCTATCAGATTATTGGCAAAGGTTGCCAAAGAAAACTGTAAAGGTTGATCTGCATTCTATGCTGTCCTAAAATGTCGGTTCTTATTTGCAAGGATATACATTATGGGACATAAGGATAATATTGCACAAGGGGTTTCAGAACAGATTCTTGCTATTCTTAAGCAAGAGGGTGTGCTGCGTCCGCGTGATCTGGATGCTTATCATATTCCACGCAGATATCTGAGTCGGCTATATCAACAAGGGCTGCTGGATCGATCATCCAGAGGGCTTTATATCGCTGCCGGAACCGAGATGTCTGAGCGACAGAGCATTGTAGAGGTCAGCAAGCGCATTCCTGCCGGGGTAGTTTGCCTGCTGTCTGCGCTTTCTATTCACGGGCTTACCACGCAGTCGCCATTTGAAGTCTGGCTGGCGATTGATCCCAAAGCGAGACGACCACAGCTTCATGATCTGCCGCTGCGCATTGCCCGGTTCTCTGGAGATGCGCTGACTGATGGTGTCGAGTACCATCAAATTGATGGTGTGAAGGTGCCGGTTTATAGCCCTGCCAAAACCGTGGCCGACTGTTTCAAATATCGCAACAAGATTGGTCTGGATATCGCCATTGAAGCACTGAAAGACGGGTGGGATGGCAAGCGTTTCACGATGGATGAGCTTTGGCGCTATGCGCGTATCTGCCGGGTTCAGAATGTGATGCAACCTTATCTGGAAGCGGTGACATCATGACGGACTCACAGGCAGCTCAGGCCGCATCAATCAGGGCGCGATTGCTCAATATCTCTCGCGAACAGCAGGTCGACTTCAACCGTATTTTAACCAGTTATGGTTTGGAACGCTTGCTCTATCGTCTCTCCGTTTCTGAATATCGGGATGAATTTGTGCTCAAAGGTGCGATGCTTTTTTCTTACTGGAGCGGTGATGGATTTCGCGCCACCAGGGATGTGGATTTTCTTAAATCCGGTGATGCATCGCTTGCTTATCTGACCCGCGTGTTTACGCATCTGTGTGGACAGGCCAACGAGTCGCTTGATGGTCTGATCTTTGATGCGGACTCAGTTCATGCTGATGAGATCAGGGAAGATAATGCTTATGGCGGCATTCGGGTGAGCATCAAGGCTACCCTGGCAAAGGCCAGAATCACGATTCAGGCTGATGTCGGCATTGGTGATATTATCACTCCGGCTGCTGAAACGATTGAATTCCCGACCCTGCTGGATATGCCATCGCCGGTTATGCGGGCATATCCGGTGGAAACTGTGATTGCGGAAAAGTTTGAAGCGATGGTTCACCTTGGTATGGCCAACAGCCGCATGAAAGATTTTTACGATATATGGGCAATATGCCAATTTATGAACCCGGATCAGGAAGTGCTCGCGACAGCTATTGCCAATACATTTGCGCGGCGTGGGACAGTGCTACCGACAGATACGCCACTGGCATTGACCGATGAATTTTCTGCCAATGAGATCAAACAAAAACAATGGATTGCATTTGTACGCCGTGCTGCCGTAGCTAATAATGCAAGGCAGACATTGCAGGAAACCGTGGCAGATATTCGCCCGTTTTTGATGCGGACGTTGTTTTAAGCAGCTGACGCTTCCTTAAACACTTGGAGGGTTTGACCAGTCAGAGGTCCATTATTTGGCAATGCTGATTTCCGGTTTGTTGCGCTGATTGCGATGGGTAAGCAGAATTATATCTGCATCCTGTTCAACGGTACCGAAGCATTGCAGGTCGGAGATGTCGGGTTTGCGATTGGGACCGGCTCCTGATGCTGCCGGCAGTTCGGCCAGCAGAATGATCGCTGCTTTCAGTTCCGTCGCCAGTGATTTGAGGCTGTAGGATATGGCAGTGTAATCCAGGGCGTTTGTCGATGCGGCTTCCGGCGGGGTAATGCGATGCAGGTCATCAATCAGGATCACCAGCCTGCTCGTTTGATGGTTGTGCTGGCGGCATGTATCGCGGATATCCTGAATGGAAGCCGGGGATGCATCGC
>JALUYG010000082.1 GCA_027013105.1 Mariprofundus sp. | reverse complement strand
ACCGATGGTGTGCGTATCACCTTCGTCAGCGGGGAAGTGGCGCACCTGCGCCCCTCCGGCAATGCACCGGAACTGCGCTGTTACAACGAAGCCGATAGCGAGCAGCGGGCTGTTGAGATGAACAGGACTTGTCTGAAGATTTTGGCGGGCTGGCGATAATCGTCTGGCTGCTGCCTTTCGACGCATGACCGGGTGTTGGTATAACTTTATATTATGATAAGTATAATTTATATAAGTTATACTTTTTCTGGTGTCGGTTTAACATTGCTGACATAGATCGTTTGAAAGTATCAATAGTTTGGAGGTGTCAATGCGCAATCAGGACCAATACGCAATTAACGAAGAACCATTTTATCAGGCGCAGGCCGATGAAGTGGGGCTGTATGAAGCGGCTTATGCCGCACGACTGCCGGTGATGGTCAAGGGACCGACCGGTTGCGGTAAGTCCCGCTTTATCGAGCATATGGCATGGAAGCTGGGCAAACCGTTGATTTCGGTGGCCTGTAATGAGGATATGACAGCCTCCGATCTGGTCGGCCGCTATCTGCTCGATGCCGACGGTACGCGCTGGCTCGACGGGCCGCTGACGACGGCGGCCAGAATCGGCGCGATCTGCTATCTCGATGAGGTGGTGGAAGCGCGCCAGGATACGACCGTGGTGATTCACCCGCTGACCGACCATCGCCGCACATTGCCGCTGGACAAAAAGGGGGAACTGGTCGAAGCGCATCCCGATTTCCAGTTGGTGATCTCCTATAATCCGGGCTATCAGAGCATGATGAAGGATCTGAAACAGTCCACCAAACAGCGTTTTGTTGCTTTTGAATTCGATTATGCTGCAGCCGATGTCGAAGCGGCGATTGTATCCAGAGAGACCGGGGTGGATGCCGCGATTGCAGCGAAGCTGGTGAAAATCGGCGAAACGGCGCGCAACCTCAAAGGACACGGGCTCGATGAGGGGATCTCCACCCGTCTGCTGGTCTATGCGGCCACTCTGATCAATAACGGCATTGCAGCGCGTGCAGCCTGCCGCATGGCGCTGGTGCGCCCGATTACCGATGACGCCGATATCCGCGATACCCTCGATCACGCCATCGATGCGCTGTTCGATTAAATTGCTGAACTGCAAAGGCGCGAAGGCACAAAGTAAAACAGCGGTGCTCATATCAGCTTCTCCCAACATGGCCGGGGTTTCTTTGTCGCTTTGCGGTAACAGTTTATGACCGCCATAGTTGAAATATCTCCCGAAGTGGCAGCGCTGCGCGAAAAGCTCGGGAACACCTTCCCGGCGGTGGATGCCGTGTTCGATGAACTGGCTGCATCCGCCATTGCCCGGTTGCCGGAAACAGCCCTGGAGGAGTGGTTGGCGACCGGCAAGTTCCTCGGCTCATTGGGGCGCGGCGCCGAGCCGATGCTGGTGTTTCTCGAAGAGGCGCCCGAGGTGGCGGCGCTGATTGGCGTTGAGGGACTGGAGCGACTCAAATCGACAGCCTATAATATTACGCGCACACCCAATGCCGATGCCATCGTACCGTTTCTGCAGACAGCCGCAGCAGCTGCGCGGCGGCTTGAGGATCTGGAACAGTTCGATCACTATCTGGAGGTTGTCGATCTGGTCATGCGTGAATCGACCACATCGGTGCACGGCATCGTGGCGACCCATCCGAGCCCCTGTTTGATCGATTTTCTCAATTCGGTGCCGACGTTGCTCACCAATCTTTCTGTGGGCAGCCTGAGAAACTGGGCCGAGTTCGGCCTGCAAGGGTATGGCAGCGATCCGGAAGGGCAGTCGGACTATTTTGCACTGCAGTCGCCCGAGGCGCACAATGTGATGCAGCGCGAGCGCCACGGCGCGCTGCTTATCGATCATCAGCGACTGCTCGATCTCTATCTGACCGGCTGCTGGAAACAAGAGGCTGTCTACCAGCCCTATTCGCTGCTGTTTGATGAACTGCGTAAACCCAAACCCTATCTGGACAAAAACGGCATGCATCTGCCCGATCTTCTCGATGATCTGGACACGCCGGCCGGCCCGGTTCGCGGAATCGATCGTTATCGCGCCACTGTAGCCCATCTGGCGGCGCACCGGCGCTGGACCACGCCGATTGTGGCCGATAATTTTTCGCCGTTTCAGCGTGTGGCCGCCGAGCTGTTTGAAGATGCGCGGGTCGATCTGCTGGCGATTCGCGAGTGGCCCGGTTTAAGAGAGCTGTTTCTCTCCCTGCATCCGAAACCTGATCCGGATGAAGCGCCAGAGGACTATTGCGATGTGTACCATCGTCTGGCGATGCTTTCGCGTGCGCTGCTCGATCCGGCGCATGCATACAGTGATCCGGTGCTGCTCGGTTTTGTCGGTCAGTTTCATGCTTTGCTCGAAGATGGAGGCGATACGCAGTCATTTTCGCAGCTGGCGATTCAATGGTATGTCAAATCGAAGAAGGATTCCGATCTGTCGCCGAAGATGTTTCTCGACGATGTCGAGGTCGGTTACCGCGATGATAATCGGCTGATGTGGCTGTTCATCGAGCCGGACGCGGATGATGATCTGTCCCCATCGGGTTCGCCTGAAGATGAGCAGCGTGCATTTGAACTGCCGCCGCACCACTACGATGAGTGGGATTACAAATCTGAAATCTATCGTCCGGACTGGGTGAGTCTCTATGAGTCTCTGCATCCATCGGGTCAGGCTGCGTC
The DNA here is from genome assembly GCA_027013105.1 of Mariprofundus sp. Classification (GTDB taxonomy): domain Bacteria; phylum Pseudomonadota; class Zetaproteobacteria; order Mariprofundales; family Mariprofundaceae; genus Mariprofundus. The sequence continues at coordinate 634 of JALUYG010000082.1, read as the reverse complement.
CATTGATGCGCTGCTGGAGAAGCACAAACCCCTGCTGCAACGGCTGCAGCGGCTGATCGATATGCTGAAGCCGCAGAACAGGGTGCGCATCCGCTTTCAGGAAGAGGGGAGCGAGCTCGATCTCGATGCCGCCATCCGTTCGCTGGTGGATTATCGCGCCGGCTCGCAGCCCGATCCGCGTATCAACATGAGCCATCGCACAGATGGTCGCTCGATTGCGGTTTCACTGCTGCTCGATTTATCCGTATCACTCAATGAGAAACCGGACGGAGTCAGTCAGACCATTCTGGAGCTGTCGCAGGAGGCGGTGAGCCTGCTCGGCTGGGCCGTGCAGCAGACCGGCGATCCGCTGGCCATCGGCGGCTTTCACTCCAATTCACGCCATGAGGTGCGCTATTACCATTTCAAGGGCTGGTCTGAAGCGTGGAACGACGAGGTCAAGGGGCGCATTGCGGCCATGGAGGGGGCCATGTCCACGCGCATGGGGGCGGCGATGCGCCATGCAGGGCAGGCTTTGGCGCAGCAGCCGGCTGAGAAAAAGCTGTTGCTGATCCTCACCGACGGCCGGCCGCACGATATCGATGTCAAGGATGGGCAACTGTTGATCCGTGATGCGAACAAGGCGGTGCAGGAG
>JALUYG010000081.1 GCA_027013105.1 Mariprofundus sp. | reverse complement strand
GGGGATATCAGCATCAAGCGTTTGCAGGCGAGGCCGGTCACTACGCTCTGCATTGAATGTAAAACCGCCCAGGAACAGGAAGAGCGCACCCGCCTCGATTGATTTTTTTCGGTTTCATTGTTTTTTAAGCCCGCGCTCTGTCGCGGGCTTTTTATTTCATCATCCGTACACACTGCATGAAAGGGCAAACACAAGGTTTGCCCCTACGCCGTGTCAAACGGTCACTTTTCGGATGCCTCTGATTGCTGGTTAAATATCTGATCAAACTTGTCGGCGCAGCGCTCGAACGCATGCAACACCTTTGGATCAAAATGGCCCGGCGATGTTCGACCATCGCCCTCTAGAATAATCGCTGCAGATTTTTCATGGCTGAATGCCTCTTTGTAAGGGCGCTTGCTGCGCAATGCATCGTAAACATCGCATATGCTCATAATTCTCGCACTTAGCGGGATTGTTTCACCACGCATGCCATGCGGATAACCCGAGCCATCCCATCGTTCATGGTGGCACAGGGCTATTTCACGCCCCATGTTGGTGATGGGGCAGTTCAGTTCGCTGAGAATTTTTTCACCGTCCAGCGTATGCCGCTTCATTATCTCCCATTCAGGATTGTCCAGTGCGCCTTGCTTGAACAGCACATTGTCCGGGGTGCCGATTTTGCCGATATCATGCAGTGGGCTGGCATAGAAGATCGTATTGCAGAATGACTTATCCTGCCCCATCAAGTGGGCCAGGTCGTTGGAGTAGTAGCTGATTCTGCGTACATGCGCCCCCGTTTCATCGTCGCGATAATCTGCCGCCTTGCCGAGAGCTTCCACCGCAGCCAGATAGGAGTCGTTCAATTGTCTGGTGCGTTCCGTAACCGTTTTTTCGAGAGTTTCATTCTGATTTTTTAGCTGATCTGAAGCTTTTTTCAGGCGCAGCATATTGCGAATGCGAATCTGCATCTCATTATTATCCAACGGTTTGGTGAGAAACTCTTCTGCGCCGCAGGCAAGGCCGCGAATTAATGACTGCTTGTCGTCCAGCGCAGTGACCATAATGATTGGAATATCTTTGCTTGCCGGATCCTCTTTGAGTCGTGTAGCCACTTCAAATCCATCCATGCCGGGCATCATAATATCCAGCAGGATCAAATCCGGTTCAATAGCCATCGCCAGCGTCAGCGCCGTGGCGCCTGAAGATACGCAGGTGACGTCGTAACCATCATCCTGCAGCCATTTGCTCATCAGTTTCCGGTTGTGCTCTTCATCATCCACGACCATGACTGCGGCGCCGTTCAGTTTGAGTTTAAGCAATTTCATTGATCATCTCCTTGTCTGGCCTCATGTTTTAAGTGCTGCTGCAATCTTTTCAATCAGCAGATTGGATTGTAGCGGTTTGCTGATATAGGCATCACAGCCGCAGGCGAGGATGCGCTGTTCATCGCCTTGCATAGCCAGCGCGGTTAATGCAATGACCGGGATGGCGCATAGTTCCGGATCGGATTTGATGTTTCTGGTCGCTTCCAGGCCATCCATGCCCGGCAACTGGATATCCATCAGAATCAGATCGGGATGCGCCTCATGGGCGGCGGTCAGGCCGGCCTCTGCATCGGGTGCCTCCAGCACCCTGTATCCTGCGCTTGTTAAAAGTTTGCGAGTCAGCTTCATGTTCAGCGGGTGATCTTCAACGACCAGAATGGTAGCCATCATGTTTTTCCGCCCTTCGAATCGATAAGCCGGGCTACCTCGGAAATGAATGAACTGGGGTGCAGGTTGCACTTACTCATGATCTGTTCAGACAGGTGATCCAGGTATGTGGTTTCCTTATCGCTGAGCTGCTTTGAGGTCATGACAACCACCGGAATTGCGCTGGTGCTGCTATCAGCTTTCAACTGGTCAATGACTTCAAAACCACTCATATCAGGCATCATCAGATCCAACAAGATGAGGTCGGGATGATGTTCTCTGGCCATGACCAGGCCTTCATGTCCTCCGCCGGCGCTCAGAAGGCGGTAATCTCCTCCGGATATAAAACTGGACACGAGTTTAATGGCTTGCGGATCATCATCAATGATCAGTGCGGTTTTTGCCGCATGTTCGCTACTGATCATGCGAGCGGTTATATCGAGCAATGCATCGCGGTTAAACGGCTTGCTTAAAAAGGCATTGGGGCAGAAGCAGGCGATGTGATCCGGCGCCTCGTCATAACATGAGACAATTAGCAGTGGGATATCACGCAGCGTATCCATTGTTTGCAAACGGTCGATCAGCGTAAAGCCGTCCATTTCAGGCATCATCAGATCGACCAACAGCAGGTCGGGCTGCCTGGCCTGCAGCATCTTCAGTGCGATTTTTCCATTGCCGGCATAGCCAACTTCGTAGCCGTGCGATTGCAACATCACCTGCATGACTCTGGCCGTTTCCATGTTATCTTCGACAATCAGCAGGTAGGGGGACTTGCCGAAGTTGTCTGTAATCTCGCGCGGTTTTAACCCGTTGGCAAAGCGGTGCCTGTTGACTCTGTTGACTTCATCCAGAAAGTTCGCCTGCTCCAGCGATGTTTTTCGCATAATTTTAACGATGGCGCTATTCAGTTTGTGCCGGTCTTCTTTCGTAACATCCTTGGCTGTGAGTATGATGATAGGGATGGATGCGGTTTTCGGGTTCCGCTTTAGCGCCTCAACAACATCGAAACCGCTGACTTTGGGCATCAGCAGATCTAGCAGTAACAAATCGGGGCTGATTTCTGTTGCCACCCTGATCGCTTCTTCCCCGCCATTGGCCTTCACAACGCTAAACCCTTCGACCTGCAGATGGCGCTCGATCATACGCAGAGCTTTGGCATCATCATCCACGGCCATAACTGTTAAATGCTTGCCTGTATCGCCAAGCCCCATCAAGGCGATACTATGCAGCAGCGAAGCTTTCGATACCGGCTTGCTTAGCACTTGTGAAGCGCCCAATGCATAACCGTGTTCCTCTTCAGCTACAATTGAGACAATCACCACCGGAATATCGCGATAGCGGTTATCTTTTCGAATCTGTTCGAGAAATTGCCACCCATCCATGCCCGGCAGCAAGATATCCAGCGTGATAATGTCCGGTTTCTGCCGCTGTAGCCATTGCAGCGCATCTTCCGCGCTATGGACGCAATCGCACCGGTAACCCTCCTGTTCTAGTTGCAACAGCAGCAGTGATGCTGCGCTGACGTCATCCTCAACCACCAGAATGATTGGAGCTGATACATTTGTTACGCCATCCATCCGGCTCAGGCTATCCATGCCTGCAATCACCGGCATGACTGGCGCGGCCGACAAGTCGCAGGTGGGTTTCAGCGGTAGCCAGATGGTAAAACAGCTTCCCTTGCCATAGGTGCTCGCCACAT
>JALUYG010000080.1 GCA_027013105.1 Mariprofundus sp. | reverse complement strand
CATATAGGCTTCAGCGTCGGTGACCATGAGCCAGCCGTTAATCGAGGCGACGATATCGGGGTCCTGGTGTGAGAGAAACAGGTAATCGAGCGATGAAGGCGGGATATACTCCGGCATGGCCGAAAAGAGTTTTGAGTAGACCTTGTGTCCGCCCGGATCAAGCAACATGCCTCTGCCATTGTGGATAATCAGATGCTGGTTGGCCGAAACCATTTCACCTTCTGTAAAGTCTTCGAAGAAGACACATTTGTGTCCGTTCTCGTTAAATAACAGGTCTGCCATGTTCATTCTCCTGTACTGATGTTGTTTGCACTTCAGCTGGTTTGCACTTCTACTGTTTTACGTTTCTACTGGCGTTCCGCTGTCATGGCTGCGGCGATCCGCTGCTGAAGGTCAATGATTAATTTGCGTATGCCTTTGGGCACTGATGCAGTATCCATGACCAGAACAAAAGTTTCCCCAGCCGCCTCGATGTCTTTAATAATCATCAGGTGACTGTCTTCCAGTACCAGCGCGACGCAGGTAATGAAGTCGTACTCTCCCAGTCGCATGGCGTGATCACCGACCCGGATCAGTTCCGGTGCGATGGCGGACATGCCGGTATGGGCGATATTTCCGGCATGACTGACTGCCAGCCCGGTATGATCGGCAAGCAGCAGAGAATGCATGCCGTGTTTTACACGCATCTCTTCCAGAATGGTATGTAAACGCAAATCCAGCGTTAATTCAGCTGTGTTCGACAACCCGCTCCTCCCGCTTGGCAGCCGTAAATATAACCGTAAACTGAAGCAGGTTTCCACTATTTATTTAAGGAGGGAAGTTCTGAATGAATCAGGGCGCCTGCTGGCCTTGAGCGTCCGGTAAAAATCAATGCGCGCTGAAAAATCATATTTGACGTCAGGGGTGTGTTGCATTAGCCCTGTCTGCATGAGAGATCTGCGCTATCTGAAGAATGTCCATGCCTGTGCAGTACAGGGCGAGCGTGCGTCATGCTGGTGACAGTTGTCGGCAGCCTCTCCGGCTCGATGCGAGTTCAAAAGCGGACGGTGATTCGCCTGCTGGAATCCAAAGCCGAGCGGTTAACGCACCATGGCCTGTTCACCGGCAAACCCGGAACACGGATTTATGCGGATGAGCTGTATGTATTAAAAATCAATACAGACCGTCAATTTCCTTCCGGTGATGTGGCCAAAAGATGGTGTCAGTTGCAAATCGGGAAAGAGAAACAGTATCGCCTGTATCACCCTGACCGCACATGGTTGGCGCTTCAAATGGGGGGCCGTTGCTATGTGGCCAATATCACCCCCAGGCTGCAGCCGCTGCATCAGCTCGATTTTACCGCGCTGGAAAGCGAAGCGTGCGCAGCGCTACTGGCCCGGGTGGCTGGCTGCTATCTCGATTTCGTCTGTCGTTTCGGTCAGCGTCTGGATGAGGGGTTGTCGAACTTCGCGTTGTGCGGGGATACGGTGATCTATCTGGATGATGATATCTATAGTTGGGATAACTTCTCAGCCTTTACTGCGATGCTGGCGCACTGGTTGAGAAAATCTGCTTCACTGGGTATGGGCGCCGAACAGTGGCGTCAGTTTGGCGGCTTGCTCAGGCCCGGATTGCTACGCTACTCTTCCGAAGCTGATGATGTGGTGTGCGCCGGGCTGGAAGATCAGTTCGTCGGTCGCTCCGAAGCGATGAAAAAGACTTTGATCAATGCTTTGCGTCCCGGTTATGCGCCAACGGTAGATACGGCGCGCCGGGCGCTGTTTCACCCGGGCGAAGCGATCGGTCTGCTGGCCGATGTACATGGCAATCTGCCTGCATTGGAGGCGGTGTTGGCGGAGATGGACAGGCGCGGTGTCCGCCAATATCTGATGCTGGGGGATATTGTCGGATACGGGCCGAATCCGGGCGCGTGTATCGACCTGCTGCGCCAGCGCCATATCTACTGCCTGCGTGGCAATCACGACCATTATGTCGCCCACAATGGCGATGTCAGGGTGGCCATGGGCATTATGGCCAAACGCATGGCGGACTGGACCATCGCGCAACTGGATGAATCGGAGCGGGCCTGGCTGGGGGATTTGCCCGTGCGGTATCGTTCGGGGAATTGGATGGCCGTACATGGCGCGCCAGTTGATAAGAGTTTTTTCAACGCTTATGTCTACGAGATGACAGCGGAGCGAAACTTGAACTATCTGGCGGCTGACGATACTCAAATCTGCCTGCATGGCCATTCTCATATTCAGGGCGTATATGGCCTGATTGACGGTGGTTATCTGCCATTTCACTGTCCGCACAGAGTGGATATGCGGGGGTGGGATGCCGCCCTGGCGTGCCCCGGCGCTATCGGGCAGAGCAGAGGCGGCAAACAGGTGGCGCAGGCCGCAATCTTCCATCCGGATACATTCAGGATAGAGATGTTATCGGTGGATTATGATGTTGAGCCGCTTGTTGCCGATATGCAGCGCCTTGATTTTCCAGCGGCGTTAATCGCGCGCATGCGCGAAGGTCGATGATGCCTGCGGTTGAATAAATTTTATGGGCAGAGGGGGGTGATCACCTTCATGGCGTCTCGGGTAGCCATCCAGCCTGCGCCAAGGTTGGTGGTTGTGCGTGTGATAAATACCAGCAGATAGTCCGGCTTGTCCGGCACGACGGCCATAAAATGGTAGGTGCCATCGGTGGTCATCTGGATCTCTTTGATATGATACTTGATTTCATCGCCGCGCTGGGCGGCCATCATGGTTTCCACCGCCGTGATGGTTTTGCCGCGAAACATGTCAACGGAAGCGGCGCCGACGGCGTCCACATAGGATTGGGTGAAGTAGGGGATGTTATGGTATGCGCCAACAATCAGGCCGTTATCCAGGTCAACCACCGCCGCCGCCAGTGCGCCATCAACATCATTAACCAGTTTTTTCAGTGTGTGATTCATGCTTTCTCCCTTTATCTCTCCTGAGCTTCCTGAATCACCCGGTTGACCAGCTCTTCCAGTAGCGCCGGTTTTCGTTCGGCAGCCGGTCTGGCGGCTTCGACCTGACGCTCTTTGCGTTTGGAGCGGCGGATTATTTCAACGATGGTTTCCACCTCTTTACGGGCGTGGCCCAGCAGCATTCCCAGTTTCAACTGGCGACTGCCCATCAGGGCGAGCAACATATCCTCGCCGGCATGAATCAGGGCGATAGTCTGATTTGGAGACTGCGTGACCACCTGAATGCAGGCATCATCGTCGCCCTGCAGGGCCAGCGCATCGCCCAGCGACAACATGGATGAGCACATGGCGGAAATTGCATCGGCTTCGAGCGATGAATTGGCTGCAGATGCGATCGGAAGACCGTCAACGCTGCAGAGCAGGGCGGCATTCAGATTGGGTTCTCTCGCCACCAGTTGCTCCAGTT
>JALUYG010000079.1 GCA_027013105.1 Mariprofundus sp. | reverse complement strand
GCCGACCCACCCGGAAGCAACGGCGGAAGGGCTGAAAAAAGAGGATCGCACCGAACAGCACAACCGCTCCGGCGCCAGAACAGGCTCTGGCAGAAGTTCGGGTCGGCAAGGGCGCAGTGGCCAGAATCGCAGCAGAGGCCGGCGTCCCGGCGGCTCCGGACGCAAACAGAGCGGATGAAGTTTTGCATTTTGCACGAGATATTTTTCGTAAGAGAGTTCAATGCCCATGCCGCTGTCTGGGATCGAGCCACAGGGCGAGCAGATCGGCCAGCAGGTTGGCCAGCACATAAAAACTGGCGATCATCAGCACGCAACCCTGCACCAGTGGATAATCGCGGCGCTGAATCGCTTCAATTGTCAACAGTCCCAACCCCGGCCAGTCAAATACGGTTTCGGTAATCACTGCGCCGCCGAGCACGCCGCCCAGTTGCAGGGCGAACATGGTCAACAGCGGCACGGCGGCCAGACGGGCTGCATGGCGCCACCAGATGCGCTGTTCGGAAACGCCGAAGGCGCGCGCGGTGCGGGTGGCGTCCATGCTCATCGCTTCCAGCCATGAAGATCGCGCCAGCCGCGACAGCACGGCTGCCAGCGCCGTGCCGAGGGTGATGGTCGGCAGCACCATGGACCCGGGTTGATCCATGCCGGAAACAGGCAGCCAGCCGAGGCCGACGGCAAAGAGCAGCATCAACAGCGGCCCGAGCCAGAAATTGGGAATGGAGACGCCGATCAGTGAAAAACCCATGGCTGCCACGTCCTGCGATTTTCCGGCATGGCGCGCTGCGATGTAGCCCAGCGGCAGGGCCAGCAACAGCGCCAGCAGCAGGCTCGCCAAAGCCAGTTTTGCCGTCGCCGGCGTCCGTTCCATGATGCGCTGCAATACGGGGCGGTGATCCACCAGACTCACGCCCCAGTCGCCGCTGACCAGGCCGCTCAGATAGTGGCCGTATTGCACGAATATCGGTTGATCCAGATGCAAGGCCTGACGCAGCGCGACGCGATCCGCCGGCATGGCTGTTTCGCCCAGCAGCGCATCGACCGGATCGCCCGGCACCAGATGCAGCAGAAAAAACACCAGCGTCGCCACCCCCAGCAGGGTGGGAATGGCCTGCAACAGCCTGATCACGACGATACGCCCGAACATTCGGACAGACTAACTGCAACCGGCCAGGATGAAAAACAGCGTATGCGCATCCGACACCACTGCCGGAGTGAAGAAGAACTGTTTTACAAGGCGCTTAAGGCAACCATCTGTTCATCCGCCCAGCCAATGGCTTCGGCCTGCAGGCGGGTGAGATCGGTATAGGCGATGCGCCGGCCATCTTCGCTGAAGGATTTGATAAAGTCCCAGTCGCCCTGCTCGATGGCGAAGGATAGAGCCAGTTTCTGCCCCATCGGCGAGCTCAGGTCGATCAAACCGTTGTAGACATGATCGGCCAGACTGATCTCCTGCAGCGAATCCTGCATGGACTGATCCAGCAAAGCGTCGAGAATGGAAAACAGCCCCATCATGAAATCATCATCGACAATGGTTTCACCCAGTTGTCTGGCCAGCGATTCGAGAAAGCGCGCCCGCCACAGGGCCTGTCGGATGAGTTCCTGCGGTTTGTTTTCGGCCAGCGAGGTCATGGCCAGCAGGGTCAGCCAGCGCCGGATATTATTCAGCCCCAGCAGGCTCAATGCCTGCTCAATCGAAGCGATTTCGCGACGCAGCCCGAAAGCGGCCGAATTGATATATTTGAGCAGCCGGTAGGAGAGCGTCACATCCTGGCGCACCACGTCAAACAACGCATCGATCGAGGTGGCGCGCATGGCCTCCTGCATGGCCCTGAGAATGGCCATCTTCGATTCCGGCGGCTTGCTGCCGCTGACGGTATCCGGTTTGCAGAAGAAGTATCCCTGATAGAGATCGACATTCAGCGCCCTAGCGGCCTCCACATCCTCGAATGATTCCACCTTTTCCGCCAGAAATCTGACATCATGGCGTCGGAATTCTTTCAGGATGGCGGCCGGGTCTTCGGCGCGTTTCCAGTCAATCTTGATGATATCAACATAATCAGCGAATGCCCGTGCATGCTCGATGCTGGTGACATCATCCAGCGCCAGACGATACCCCTTCTCTTTCAGGCTGCGGCAGGCGGCCAGCACCTCGGGATCGTCCGGCACCGATTCCAGAATTTCGACATAGACCTGCTCAGGCGGCAGCGCCTGCATCAGTTCCGTCTCATTAAGCAGGAACGTCCTGTCCACATTAAACAGCACCGGCAACGAGCCGGCCACATGCTCCAGGCCAATATCAATCATGGTGCTGATCATCGCCTCGGCGGTTTTTTTCGTGTCAACGCCGGTCTCGACGCCGCGATAGAGGATTTCATACGCAACCACCTTAAAATCGCGGTCGAATATCGGTTGGCGACCGATCATGATATCATCTGACATGGCGAGCCTCTCTCTTGTTGAAAATATTGCTTTAATCCTGGCGGGATTTTAGCCGGATCACATCGGATGAGAGCAATATTCATGCCATTGGCCATGCCATTGGATACTTGCGTTCACGTTGTCGCGCGGACATGCTTTCGAGCATGACGACAGCACAATATTTTGATGACGCCGAAATCGCCAAGTTCGAGGCCATGGCCGAAGAGTGGTGGGATCCCGACGGTAAGTTCAAGCCGCTGCATAAAATCAACCCGATCCGGCTCGATTATATTGCCCGGCAGATCACGCTCACCGATGCAGCCGTGCTCGATGTGGGTTGCGGCGGCGGCCTACTGGCCGAATCGATGGCGGCGCGCGGGGCTAATGTGACCGCCATTGATCGTTCCCCCAAAGCGCTGGGCGTGGCGCGTCTGCATAGCGAGCAGTCGGGCGTGGCCGTGGACTATGTGGAAAATGATGCGGAACACTGGTCTGAAACCCATGCCGGCGTTTATGACGCCGTCACCTGTCTGGAAGTGCTGGAGCATGTGCCGGACGTGCCGCGCACGGTGGCGGCCTGCGCAGCCATGCTCAAACCGGGCGGCCACTTTTTCTTCGCCACCCTGAACCGTACGCCGACCTCCTATATCAAGGCGATTCTGGGGGCGGAATACCTGCTTGGCTGGTTGCCGAAAGGCACCCACGAATATGCCAAATTTATTAAACCATCGGAGATGAACAGCGCCTTGCGCAGCGCAGGACTGGAGATGAAGGATATTCAGGGCATGAGTTACGCCATGATGAGCGACCATTTTTATCTCAGCGACGATCTCTCCGTCAATTATCTGGGTTTTGCCATCAAACCGTAGGCGATCATCGCCGCTGTCGGCTTGTAGCTGTGTCATGGCTGCTGTTTTCGACAGCATTATACACAGAGAGCGGGAGGCGTCAGTATGAATAAAGTAGCCATTATCTCTTTGCGGGCGTTGGCGGATCGTCAACCGGCGCATGCGCTGGTGGCCGGTGTGGATCTGGTTATTGTCCGT
>JALUYG010000078.1 GCA_027013105.1 Mariprofundus sp. | reverse complement strand
GAAAGAGAGTGACGTGACTCAATGTCACGTCAGGTTTCGCGTTAGGCTGTTATGCGAAAGAGAGTGACGTGACTCAATGTCACGTCAGGTTTTACGTTAACCCATTACATTAATAAAGCAACTCCAAGGTTCTATAATGACAACAAATTCCGGAACAATAGATATCACCGATGCGCCGTCGCTGGATAAAGATGCCGCCGGTTTGGTGAATGGCATTCAGCGCCACTATCTGCGTACGCTCGGTCAACACACCAGCAGCACATCCAACCATTATAAATATCAGGCGCTGGCCTACACCATCCGCGACCATCTGATGCAGAACTGGAAAAACACCAAAGACGCCTACATCGAGAAGGATGGCAAGCGGGCATACTATCTGTCGCTGGAATTTCTCATGGGGCGCGCGCTCGGCAACGCCATTCTCAACCTGGGGCTGGATGATGAAACTGCCGACGCCCTGCATCAGTTGGGGCTGAGTTACGAGGAAAAAATCGAGATGGAGCGCGATGCCGGCCTCGGCAACGGTGGTCTGGGGCGTCTGGCGGCCTGTTTTATCGATAGCTGCGCCACCCTGCAACTCCCCGTCACCGGTTACGGTATTCGTTACGAATACGGCATGTTTCGTCAGTTGATTCAGAATGGCTATCAGGTTGAAGAGCCGGATCACTGGCTCAATTACGGTAATGTGTGGGAAATCAATCGTCCGGAATATACCCAGCGCATCCATTTTGGCGGCCATAGCGAATGTTATCACGATGATCAGGGTGTGATGCGCTGTCGCTGGGCGGATACGCAGGATGTGCTGGCCATTCCTTACGATACGCCGATTCCGGGCTTTGAAAACGGCACGGTCAATACGCTGCGTTTGTGGAAATCGGCGGCGACCGATGAATTTAATCTGAGCGAATTCAATGCCGGCGATTATGCTCAGGCGGTGGCCGATAAAAATCGCGCCGAAGATATCTCCATGGTGCTCTATCCCAACGACGCCAGCGAGTGCGGCAAGGAACTCAGGCTGCGACAGCAATATTTCCTGGCTTCGGCCAGTATCAAGGATGTGCTGCGGCAGTGGACGGAGCGTCATGGCACGGATTTCAGCAATTTTGCCGACAAAAACTGCTTCCAGCTCAACGATACCCATCCCACCGTATCGGTGGCCGAATTGATGCGGCTGCTGGTGGATGAGTACCGTATGGGCTGGGATCAGGCGTGGTCGATCACCAGCAGAACCATGGCCTACACCAACCATACCCTGTTGCCCGAAGCGCTGGAGCGCTGGCCGGTTCACATGTTCGGATCGCTGTTGCCGCGATTGCTCGATATCATTTATGAAATCAATGCCCACTTCCTGACTCAGGTGGCCGACAGATGGCCGGGCGATGTCGAAAGGCAGCGTCGCATGTCGATTATTGAAGAGGGTGATGTGCAGCAGGTGCGCATGGCCTATCTGGCCATTGTCGGCAGCTTCTCGGTCAATGGCGTGGCGCAATTGCACTCCGATCTGCTGGTCGAAGGGCTGTTTAAGGATTTTTATGACCTCTGGCCTGAGAAATTCAATAACAAAACCAACGGCGTCACCCAGCGCCGCTGGATGGCCTGGTGCAACAAGCCGCTTTCCAGGCTGATTTCCGATCACATCGGAACGGGCTGGATTACTGACCTGATGCAGTTGCGAGAGCTGGCATTGAAGGTAGATGATGCCGACTTCCGCCGTCAGTGGGCGGTGTGCAAACGCGAGAATAAAGAGCGTCTGGCCAGACTGGTCAAAAGCCAGTGCAACGTCGATTTCGCGCCGGACGCGATGTTCGATATTCAGGTGAAACGTATCCACGAATACAAGCGCCAGCTGCTTAATGTGCTGCATGTTATTCATCTCTATGATCGCATCAAACGCGGCGATACGGAGAACTGGACGCCGCGCTGCGTATTAATAGGAGGCAAGGCGGCGCCGGGTTATTATATGGCCAAGCAGATCATTAAACTGGTCAACAATGTGGCGGAAGTGGTGAATCACGATCCGGACGTGGGCGATAAGCTTAAAGTGGTGTTCTTCCCCAACTACAGGGTGTCGGCCATGGAGGTGATTGCACCGGCTGCCGATCTCTCCGAGCAGATTTCCACCGCCGGCAAGGAAGCCTCCGGCACCGGCAATATGAAGTTCATGATGAACGGCGCGCTGACCATCGGCACGCTCGACGGCGCCAATATTGAAATCCGCGAAGAGGTGGGCGATGACAACTTTTTCCTGTTCGGCTTGAACGCCGAAGAGGTCGAAGCGATGCGCGGGCATTATGACCCCAACGGCATTATTGCCGGCGATGCGGATTTTCAGCGGGTGATGAATCTGCTGGAGTGCGGCCACTTCAATCAGTTTGAGCCGGGCCTGTTCTCCGATATTATCGGTGCAATTCGCAGCAGCAATGACCCATGGATGGTGGCGGCGGATTTCCGTTCCTATGTCGATGCTCAGCAGCGTGCGGCGGCAGCTTATCTGGATCAGCAGTCGTGGGTGAAAATGAGTATTCTCAACACCGCCTATAGCGGCAAATTTTCCACCGATCGCACCATGCAGGACTACAACCGCGACATCTGGAAATTAAGCCCGATCGCTCCGAAGTAGAAGTCGCCGTACTCTCAGGCCAGCGTAGCCCAAACACGGTGTGATCGGACAAGCGGTTTTTCTTTGCTGCTTTTCAATCACCCGTGCAGCTGACACAGTATGGGGTGAATAGCGGAGGGCTGATTGTTTATTAAGTCAGGAAAACCTGCATGGGGTTGAGCCAGTATATTGAAACGATTAACAATCGTTACAGCTCAGGCTTGGCCAGCGAGCATGCCTATCGGGGCGATCTGGAATCGTTGATTCGCGCACTTGTTCAGCAAGTGGAGGTTATTAACGAGCCTTCAAATGTCACCGACTGCGGCAATCCGGACTATGTGATTACGCGCAAACATATCCCCATTGGTTTTATCGAAGCTAAAGACATCGGCAAAGATCTGAATAGCAAAACATACAAGGAGCAGTTCGACCGCTACCGCAGGGCGTTGGATAATCTGATTATCACCGATTATCTATGGTTCCGATTTTATCAAGCTGGCAAACTGGTGCATGAAATCCGTATTGCCGATATTCGCGATGGAAGCATTATCCCCAATCCCGAATGCTTCGATGAATTCACCGGCTTGATTCAGAATTTTTGCACATACATCGGCAACACCATCAAATCGCCCAAAAAGCTGGCCTCCATGATGGCGGCCAAGGCGCGCTTGTTGCAGGTGATTCTTGAAAAAGCCATTACATCCGATGAACAGACGCAGGATAATACAGCGCTGCAACAGCAGTTCAAAACCTTCAAGGATGTTCTGATTCACGATCTTGAACCACAGGCTTTTGCCGATATTTATGCGCAAACCCTGACCTATGGCATGTTTGCCGCCCGCTTGCATGATGATACGCTGCATACATTCAGCCGTCAGGAAGCCGCTGAACTGATCCCCAAGAGCAATCCG
>JALUYG010000077.1 GCA_027013105.1 Mariprofundus sp. | reverse complement strand
GTGAATGCGCTCCAGCCAGCGCAATTCGGCGCTATCCAAACTCTGCACGCCAATCGACAGACGGTTCACGCCGGCCTGACGACAGGCCCGGAAGTTGGCCGCATCCACCGTACCCGGATTGGCTTCCATGCTGATTTCAGCATCTGAATCCAGGCCGCAACAGTCACGCGCGGCAGCGATCACCGCTTCAATCAGGGCTGGCGGCGCCAGCGAAGGCGTGCCGCCGCCAAAGAAAATCGTCTGCAATGCCCGCCCGCCGAACATGGGCGTGTCGGCCCAGTATCGCAGTTCCGCGACCAACGCTTGCTGATACGCCCCCCAATCCGGTGCGGTCCGTTCATGCGAATTGAAATCGCAGTAGTGACATTTATGCACGCAGAATGGAATATGCACATACAACTGCAAAGGGGACAACACTATTTTCTCACTCTGCGGTGAAAGGGTTCTGACTACTTCAGCACCACTTCATAGTGCGCCGGGGCGAATTGATCATTGCTTTCCAGCGAAATCTCTTTTTCCAGGAATGTCTCCAGTTGCAACACGCTTTCACTCTCTTCGCCCAGCATCAGATCGATGATGTCCGGATGCGCAATCACTGTCAGTTTCTCGCACGGATAGGCGCGCGCTTCAGCCACCACCTCGCGGAACAGCTGATAACAGATCGTCGTTGGACTCTTGGCCAGACCAACGCCGTGACAGCAGCTGCACTCATTGAGCAGCGTCCGCCCCAGCGAGTCGCGGGTGCGTTTGCGGGTCATCTCCACCAGTCCCAGTTCCGAAAACTGCACAATATGATTCTTCGCCTTGTCCCGCTGCAGCGCCTCCTCCAGCACCTCGATCAGTTTCTGTTTGTTGGTCTCTTCCTGCATATCGATAAAATCGACCACGATAATGCCGCCCAGATTGCGCAGCCGCAGCTGGTGAACGATTTCATGCACCGCTTCCAAATTGGTCTTGAAACCGGTCTCTTCCATATTCTTGGAGCCGACAAACGAACCCGAATTGACATCGATGGCAATCAACGCCTCGGTTTGGTCGATAACAATATGGCCGCCGGATTTTAGCGGCACGCGCCGTTGCAGCGCCCGCTCAATGGTCTCTTCAACACCATAAACATCAAAAATGGGGCGCTGACCCGGATAGTAGTAGAGCTTCTTGGCCACCTCCGGCATAAAGCGCCGGGCGAATTTTTTCATGGTGTCGTAGGCTTCACGCGAATCGATATGGATTTTTTTCACATCGGCATCGA
Source organism: Mariprofundus sp. (assembly GCA_027013105.1). Taxonomy (GTDB): domain Bacteria; phylum Pseudomonadota; class Zetaproteobacteria; order Mariprofundales; family Mariprofundaceae; genus Mariprofundus. The sequence goes on along the minus strand of JALUYG010000077.1, from coordinate 2,266 downwards.
CATAATCGCGCATGACGCGCAGGTAGAGATTCAGCTCCTTATGTATGATGGAGCCGGGCGCGGCATTCTTGCTGCGTTTTTCCACATCCGCCCACAGACGTAGCAGAAAATCGAGATCCTGTTGCAGTTCAGGCTCATCTTTGCCTTCGGCGACAGTGCGAATAATCAGGCCGCCCTGCTCCAGCTTCATCGATTTGCAAATATTCAGCAGCCGTTCCCGCTCATCCGGATCTTCAAGTCGCCGGGCGATGCCGATATGATCGAGATTCGGCAAATAGACCAGATAACGCCCCGGCAAGCCGATCTGACTGGTCAGGCGCGGCCCCTTGGATGCGATCGGCTCGCGCGAGACCTGCACCATCAAGTCCTGGCCATCTTTAAGCAGACTGGAGATGGGCGGCGCATTGCGCCGAAAGGAGGGCGCATCCGCCGCATCGCCATCACTTGCCGATTCATCGGCGGACTCCATCACATCGGTCAGGCCATCATCACTCTGCTTGGCCGTGGCGATATCGCCGACATAAAGGAAACCAGCCTTTTCCATGCCGATATCCACAAAAGCGGCCTGAATGCCTGGCAGCACGCGCTGCACGCGCCCCTTATAGATATTGCCTTTCAGACCGCGATCGCGCTCGATATAGATCTCTTCAGGCTGACCATTTTCGATACGCGCAATGCGCGTTTCAAACGGCGCCACATTAACCAGCAGTTCTACACTCATGATATTTTCCTAATGAAAGCAATTGAATATTTGAGGCTAACTATTCACCACGAAGGGCGCGAAGTACACGAAGAAATCAGTCGGGTAACCAGAGATGTGGACTACATCGCACGGCAGCGACCTTCATGGCGCTATATTCTCCAGCATATCTTCACCGCGATATTGCAGCGCTTCGGCGATATGGGCGGCCTGCACCGATTCCGACGCCGCCAGATCGGCGATGGTGCGCGCCACTTTCAGAATGCGGTGATAGCTGCGGGCCGAGAGTGAAAAGCGATTCATGGCCGCATCCAGCAGTTTGGCGCCTTCGGCGTCCGGCCTGGCGAAGCGTTCGATCTCTTCGGTGCTCATGCGGGCATTCACCCGCCCTGCCCCGAGCCGTTCATACTGAATCGTGCGCGCCGCCAGCACGCGTGCGGCAATATCGGCTGAAGATTCGCCGGGCTGCATGCGCGCCAACTCTTCCCGCCCTACCGGCGGCACATGGATTCGCAGATCAAAGCGATCCAGCAGCGGGCCGGAAATGCGCCCGATATAGCGTTTGATCTGGGAAGGCGAACAGCGGCAGGGCTTGTCCGGATGGCCCAGATAACCGCAAGGGCACGGATTCATGGCCGCCACCAGTTGGAAACGGGCCGGAAATTCCGCCGAGTCGGCGGCGCGCGAAATGCAGACGCGTCCGTCTTCGAGCGGCTGGCGCAGCGTTTCCAGCACGGTGCGTTTATGCTCCGGCAGTTCATCGAGGAATAAAATTCCTTGGTCAGCCTTGGAAATCTCGCCCGGCTTCGGATTGCTGCCGCCACCGATAATAGCCACATCCGAGGCGGAATGGTGCGGCTGCCTGAGTGGCGGCTGCAGACTCATGGGCGGCCGGGACGCATCGCCGGCAATGCTGTAAATACGGGTGACATCCAGCGCCTGCTCCGTGGTCAGCGGCGGCATAATGCCCGGCAAACGCTGCGCCAGCATGCTTTTTCCCACACCTGGAGATCCAGTCATCAGCAGGTGATGCGCGCCGCTGGCGGCAATTTCCAACACCCGCCGCGCCTGTTGCTGGCCGCGAATATCCGCCATATCGAGCAGCTGCTCTGGTCTGGTGTCTGCCCGATTATTCGATTCCGCCACATCAAGCGGCTGGCTGCCGTTCAAATGGCGCGTCACCGCCAGCAGATGCGCAGCCGGATAGACATGCACGCCCTGCACGGCGGCAGCTTCGGCGGCGTTATCCACCGGCGTGATGATATCCCTGAAACCGTTGGCGCGTGCAAACAGCACCAGCGGCAATACGCCGTTCACTGCATTCAACCGCCCGTCCAGCGCCAGCTCGCCAATCAGAAACGGCGGCTTTGCATCGACATCCGCATGCGCTTCAGTTGATAAACGGAGCTGCTTTTCACTGTTTCGCGCCTCGCCGACCGATTTCAGTTCAATCTGGCCGGACGCCATCAGCAACCCGATCGCAATAGGCAGATCGAAATGCGAACCGTCCTTGCGTTTATCGGCCGGCGCCAGATTGACCGTGATGCGCCTGAGCGGAAATTCAAA
>JALUYG010000076.1 GCA_027013105.1 Mariprofundus sp. | reverse complement strand
GGGTATAAACAGCGTATGTCTTGAGCTCTTTGCCATACTGTACCGGGCGGGTAACGCCTTCTGGAAAAGTAGCTACATAACGTTTACCTTTTTCATCAATCAGCACTTCCGCCCGGAACTCTGTAACGATACGACGAAACTCAATATCAACAACCTGCCGCCTCTCATAACCTGCATGGGTAAATTCGCCGGAAGGAAGCCTTCCTCGATCAACTTTCAGTTCCGTTATTTCATCAACTTCATCAAACTGCGTCAGCGTGGTGCCGACATGACCTTTCTGGCCACCCCGATTCAAACCCTTGCCTTTGCTCACCTTCTTACGGTTGGGGTCACTTGATGGTGGCTTACTACTGTTGCTGCTATTGAGGTTCAATCTCCCCAACAAAATGGACACAGCCATGAACATCACACTCATGGCTGCTCTGAATGCCGGAGAAAGATCCTTCTCCTGATCCAGTAATTCACGGGCTGCTTTAATGGATTCCTTAATCTCTATGTTGCTCATGGGGGAATGGTAACACAGCTTTTCAAAACTGATTTTTTGGCCACAGAATGCACACTGAGGCATCTGAATATTTTGCGTGCAACCTGTCGAGAATAGGTGCCTGAAGATGAGCTGACGGCTATCGTAATGCCTTACAGATGTGAATCCAAAGGAAAAGACTATGGCTCTTGATTTGGCAACTTTCGATCAAAAACCCTGTCAAGCTTTATTATGCTGAATAGTTACGTGGCCGAAAAGGATTCAAGAGTATAGACGGTAGCCGGCGCCGTCGTTATGGTTCGCCGCGTTTCGGGTGCCCAGCGGTTGATTATCACACATTCAACCACGGGTGAAACGGGAAGTCCGGTGCGGAGAATCAATAACCAATGCCGGCGCAGCCCCCGCTACTGTAAGCCTGACAACGCTGTTTTAATCCACTGCGACACCCGTCGCGGGAAGGAGACAGCCGCGAATGAAGGCAAGCCAGGAGACCGGCCCGAAGCATGGAATCTGCGGATTCCAGACAGGATAGTCTCGGAGGGAGGCTGGTCGTGTATGGCTTCGCCGCCCGTTTCAACGCTTTATAACGGCATCCATCTACGTCTTCTTTTCTCTGAATCTGCCTGATCAATCTATGCACGGCGGGTGCGCTCAGGAGAAAACGTGAAATCTGCAAAAAGAAAACATAAAACAATCCATCATTTCATCATAGGGCTTGCCGCCCTCTGGCTGTCGCCAACACTGCAGGCGGCGCCGACGACGCAGCAGGCAACGCTGCCGACGCTGTTTGTTACAGCGGATAGAGTGGCCAATGACGCCGCCCAAATCAGCGCCGATACGACTGTGATCGGCAGGGAAGAGATCGAACAGAGTCAGAAGAGCAGTGTCGCCGACCTGCTGCGCGATCAGGCCGGTATCCATGTCGCAGCCACCGGCGGGCCGGGGAAAGCGACATCGGTATTTATTCGCGGCGCCAATAGCGGCCAGACGCTGGTGCTGATTGACGGCGTTCGGGTCGGTTCTGTGACGCTGGGCAGCTTCGACTGGGCCAACCTCTCGACAGCCGATGTGGAGCGCATCGAAATCGTGCGCGGGCCGCAATCGTCGCTGTATGGCGCAGATGCCATGGGCGGCGTCATTCAGATCTTTACCCGCAAGGGCAAGATGGGCAGCCACATTACCGCACATGCCGAAGCGGGCTCTTATAGCACGGCATCGGCCAGCAGCACTGTCTCCGGCGGTAGTGATGGCGGCGCGCACTATGCCATTACCGCCAATAGCATGCGCACCGACAGCGTGTCGGCCGCAGCCAAGGGCGCGGAGAACGACCCCTATCGTCAGACCACGGTTTCGGGCCGGCTCACGCTACCGGTTGGCGAAGGCGAAGTGGAACTGCTGGCACGCAATGTGGATGGCAAAACAAGTCTGGATGGATTTCCTGCGCCATCCTTCACTCTTGCAGATGTGCTGAATTTCACCAGTGATACGCGTCAATCCGTGATGTCGGCGCGGATCAGTTACCCGCTGACGGATTATCTGGACAGCACTCTGCAACTCTCCCGCTCGCTCGATGAGGTGACTGGCCACGACCCGGCCGGCGGCTTCAATAATTCTGATTTTCGCACCCGTATCAACCAGATCACCTGGCAGAATCACCTTGATCTGGATGCGCTGTCACTGTTGGTCGGACTGGATATCCATCAGGACAAAGGCAACAGCGGTAGCGCCGGTTTCGCCCGTTCGCTGACCCAGAAGGCGGGCTTCGCATCACTGGCGTGGCATGCGGACTGGCTGGATCTGAACGGCGCTGTACGTTACGACAGCAACTCAGCCAGCAACAATAAAACCACATACAAGGCGGGCCTCGCCGTGCATCCGATGGGCGGGGTGAAAATCAGCGCCAATTACGGCACCGGCTTCAAGGCGCCGTCGATCAATGATCTCTATTTTCCCGCTTCGGCATTTTCGGGAGGCAACCCCAACCTCAGGCCGGAGACCAGCCGCAGCTGGGATGTGGGTCTCTACTACCAGTACCGGGGCGACGGCAGCGATGCTGCATTTTCCGCCGTCTGGTTCGACCAGCGTTTTCACGACCTGATCGTCTGGCAGAGCGATCCGGTCACCTTCTTCTCTTCGCCGGTCAATATCGGTCGCGCCAGCACGCGCGGGCTGGAGCTCTCAGGCCGTATCCATGTCGGCTTCGCCTATCTGCAGGGTATGTACACATTCCTGAACGCTCGCGACACGATCTCCAATGCACTGTTGCCGCGCCGCGCCCGCGATAAGGGCAGTATTACCGTTGGCGTCAACCTGGCCGGGCTGAATACCGAAGTCAGCTGGCTGGTGGTCGGCCCCCGTTTCTCATCAACAGGCAATCGCAAGCCGATGCGGGGATATCGTAAAACCGATGTTCGTGTATCCTATGCCGTCAACAAGCAGTGGAAGCTGACGGCACGGGTGGATAATTTGAATAACAAGACATACGAAGAGGTATCCGGTTACGGCGTGCTCGGGCGCGCATGGTATGGCGGCGTCAGCGCCAGTTTCTGATGGAGAGATAAGTGAGCAGAAGGCATGTTCGGGTTCTGGCTGCACTGTTTGCAGCCATAGCCCTGCATGCCCTGCTGTTAAGCTGGTCGCTGCCGGCCTTCAAACCTGTGAGCCTCAGCAATGGGTTGTTGCATGTCGAACTGTTGAAAAGCGCGTCAACAGAACCGCGACAGGCGAAGGCGGCAGCGCCTGCCGTTATCGCAACGTCGCCTGCTGAGTCGCATCGCCATGCCGATAAGCCAAAGGTTCGGCAGAAAGTACGGAGAGCGGTGAGACCCAATGCCGTCCCCGAGCCCGTGGCGAAATCAGCCCCCATGCCTGTGACGAAATCGGTTGATAAAACCTCGGTCGCCGCTAGCCGTCAGCCAGAGCGTCAATCGAAGCAGGCTGCGCATGCCGCCGTTGCCGTCGCCGCTGCCAAAGCGCCTGTGCGGCAAGGGCGAGGTAAATCAGCAGCGCAGCGCGTGCGATCCATGCCGGCA
>JALUYG010000075.1 GCA_027013105.1 Mariprofundus sp. | reverse complement strand
CTCCAGCGGCAAATTATCCATCAGCCCGCCCGGCCCCATCAATGCCAGCAGACGCAATTCAGGATTGATCGGTGCGGAGGAGAGACGATAGCGCGGCTGCATGGCCATCGCCTCCGCCTGCAACTGCATGGCCCGATCCGGATCATGCGATAGAAAACAGATGGTCGCCAGATCCATTCGCGCCGCTGCATCGCCCGGCTGACTGCGCATCCGTTCGGTCAATTGCGCGGCTACAGGCGTTAAATCTTCACCCCGGAAAGCGCGGGCCGTCAGCGCCGCCAGGCCGATCAGCGGCTGATCAGCGGTTGGATTGACGGTTTGATGGACAGTTTGATCAGTTGAATTCACGGTTTACTCCGGTTGGCTCTGAATGACAGGTGTGGGCTGCATCCAGCGTGGCGTCAATCAGGCGATCAATATCCTGCATCCGGGTGCGATGATTCACCACTGCAGCCCGAATCACAGCGCGACCGCCAATCCGGGTCAACGATGGCGCGGCCGTGCCGGAGAGCTGGATATGGCGGATAATCGCCCGATTTAAAGAATCGTACTGTGCATCCGCAAGCGACTGGTCTCCAGAGTAACGAAAGCAGACGATATTCAGCGACACCTCAGCCATCATCTCCAACTCCGCCTCCATCTCCACACGCGCTGCCAGCGCCTGTGCCAGCCGACAGCAGTGTGAAATCATGGCGCCGATTCTGTCGCTACCAAAAGATTTAAAGGTGAACCAGACTTTCAGGGCGCGGAACCCGCGCGACAGTTCTATGCCGTAATCACATGGCCAGGGAGAGTTGGCGGCCAACCCCTCCGTTTCGCGCTGCAAATAGGCATCAGCAGTTGCGAAGTTCCGTCGATGCTGCTCGCCGTCTCGCATCAACACCATGCCGGCATCGTAAGGCGCCTGACCCCATTTATGAAAATCCATGGCCAGCGAATCAGCCGACTGGATTCCCTGCAGACGCGGCGTGATCTCGGGCGCCAGCATCGCCAGCGCGCCAAAAGCGCCATCGACATGAAACCAGGCCCCGCAACTGCGCGCGATGGCAGCCAACCCGTTCAGATCATCAATGGCACCGGTATTGACTGTACCGGCGCTCCCCACAACCAACCACGGCGTCACGCCGCTGGCGCGATCCATGTCGATCTGCTGCTGAAGCGCCATCAGATCGATTTGATGTCGGTGGTTACAGGAGATGCGCCGTAGAATCCCACTGCCAAGACCGATCATAGAGAGCGCACGCCCGACGCAGCCATGCACTTCCTCAGAAGCGTAGGCAGCCAGCCTGATATCGCTGTTCATCATACCGTCACTGGCTACTGGATGTTCGCCCAGCGCCACATTGCGCGCCGTGATCAGTGCAATCAGCGTGGCGGCGGAGGTGCCGGTTGTCAGTACGCCGCTGGCTCCGGCAGGAAATCCGAACAACTTCCGCATCCAGCCGATAACCTGGCGCTCCACTTCCAGAGGAATCTGATTGCGCCCGCCCACATTGGCATTCAGCCCGGCGGCCAGCATCTCGGCCAGCATGCCAACCGGCGTGCTGCCGCCATGCACCCAGCCCATAAAACCCGGATGCCTATTGCCCACTGCGTAGGGCAGGATGTTTTGCATAAACTCATCGTGCAGATCAGGCAATTCAGCGCCATCGGCAGGCAATCCGCTCAGAAAGAGCTGCCGTACCGCTTCATCGGCAGGCTGCCAGACCGGCCGCTGACGAATCTGTTGCAGAGAATCGAGCATATCATCCAGCATGCGATGGCTCTGGGCACGAAAATCGTCCCAGTTTCCCGGATCAAGCACGCGTCATGCAGGAGCAGCTGGCCGGATACGGCAACGTCCGCCTTTCGAAAACAGTGTATCTGATCAATATTATATCCTTATGTGAATAGAACCTGGACCCTGCAATTCACTGAGAATGTAGTCCAGCATCAGCTGGAAAATCGTCCACCATGATGGCGGAGCGGATGGCCAGGCGCGCTTCGGACAGCAACTCCGCTTCCTCCTGTTTCAGCACCTGTTGCTCGACCAGGGTCTGCAGCCAACCTTCATAGGGCTGATCGGAGCGATGCGCATGACCTTGATCGCGCAGTTTGCGCTCGATCGGTTCAGTCCGGATGGTCATCTGCATGGCGTGCTGCAGACGTCCGGTTGCATCTTCCGGATCTTGCGGACGATAAATACCCGAGACCAGACGATCGCGCGAGGCCGAAGGCTCCAGCAACATGGATGCCACCCGGTGCGTTAAACGATCCGCCGGCAGATGTAGCCGCCGGCCGAGCGGCAGCGCCCAGAGGCGCATCTTCCAGGCCAGCGGCCGCAGAGGAAAATTACGCAACACGCCGTCCAGGGCCTCCTGCACCTGATAGAGGCAGAACTGACAACTCCAGTGCAGCAGCGGCAGATCTGCACCGGGACGTCCATCATCCTCAAAACGCTTCAATGCCGCCGAAGCAAGGTAGAGATAGGCCAGCGCATCGGCGAAGCGGCCGGAGATGGACTCCTTGCGTTTCAACGCGCCGCCCAGCACCAGCAAGGCCATATCGGCCATGGCCGAAGTCGCGGCGCTAAAACGGGCCACCTGTTTGTAATAGATCGCCGCCTCACCGGCCACCGGCGACGGCGCCAGCCGGCCGCAGGAAACGCCATAGAGAAATGCTCTCGCTACATTGGCCATGGCGTAGCCCAGATGCGCCGTCAGGGCGGCATCAAAGCGCTTGATCGCTTCCTCACCCTGCATCGGTGCAGTTTCAATCTCCTCCTGAATGTAGGGGTGGCATCGCATCGCGCCCTGCCCGAACACCATCATGCTGCGGGTCAGAATATTGGCCCCCTCCACCGTAATCGCCACCGGCACGGACTGGTAGGTGCGGCCAAGATAGTTCGACGGCCCCATACAGATGCCGCGTCCGCCATGCACATCCATGGCGTCGTTGATCGCCTGCCGCATCGATTCGGTCAGGTAGCGTTTGACGATCGCCGTGATCACGGCCGGTTTTTCACCCGCATCCAGCGCCGAAGTGGAGAGCCGGACGCCAGCATCCATCATATAAGTGAGGCCGCCGATGCGGGCCAGCGCCTCCTCCACGCCTTCAAAGCGGCCGATGGATGTTTTGAACTGTTTGCGCAGGCGCGCATAAGCGCCAGTAGTGTCGCTGGCCATTTTTCCGGCCGCAGCGCTTAGCGACGGCAGCGAAATGCCGCGCCCGATGGAGAGCCGCTCCACCAGCATGCGCCAGCCGTTGCCGATCATCGCTTCGCCGCCGATAATCCACTCCATCGGAATAAACACATCCGTACCGCTGTTGGGGCCGTTCTGGAATGCGATGCCGAGAGGATCGTGGCGGCGACCGATCTCCACGCCCGGCGTATTCACCGGAATCAGCGCGCAGGTGATGCCGAGATCCTCCTCTTCACCGAGCAGGCGCTGCGGATCATAGACATGAAAAGCCAGCCCCAGCACTGTCGCCACCGGCCCCAGCGTGATATAGCGCTTCTCCCAGTTCAGCAACAGACCAAGCCGCTCCTCGCCCT
>JALUYG010000074.1 GCA_027013105.1 Mariprofundus sp. | reverse complement strand
AATGCTTCCGTGCCGTCCGGACGATAGATGGCGGCGAAATCGATCGATGGTTGTGCGCTGATACGCTCCAGCCATGTGTGGGCGGTGTCGCCACGTCCGGCCAGCATGATGCTTTTCAGGCTGCTGATGGCGGTGTCGGCAGTGGCTTCAGCCCGTTCAACCTCATCGGCTTCTATCAGCCTGTTGCCTTGTTGATTGATCCAGAAGAGGCCGGCTCCCGATAGAATCGTGAGCAGTGCGGCAAGAAACAGAGGGAATCGCACGCTGATGTTATGTGGCATCGGTGGCCCCATGTGGATTGGATGTTGTGGCGGTCGACCATGCATCAAAGGTTTCCAGCAGTGTCTCCATGTGGACAGGTTTGTATAAGCATGGAATATCGAACCCGCCGGTTGGCGGCTGTAGTTCGCCGCTAATCAATACCGTTTTTTTCAGCAATTCGGGCTGGTTGGCGGCGATCCATGATACGATATCCAGTGCGGAACCATCGCTCAGGTTATAATCGCACCCCACTGCATCTACAGGTTCGGTTGTTAGCAGTTCAATGGCTGTAGCAACCGAATATGCGGTCAGGATATCGAAATCAACAGACAGCGCTTCGTCGTACAGCTCCAGCAGGATGCGATCATCGTCCACCATCAGAATTGTGGTCATGGTCTAGATTCCCAGTCCTGCATTCAGCGTCTGATCGTGGCCTCCATCGCCCAATACTTGGCGTACGGTGCCGATCAAGGCATCGATATCCAGCGGCTTGAACAGCAGCGCTTCTATGCCGGCATTGCGAATGCGGTTGACCACCAGTCGCCGGTCGGAGGCGGCTGTGATGGCGATGATTCTGGCGTCAGGCAAGGGCGAGTCTGCAGCTTTCAGGCGGTGAATAATCTCCAGACCGTTAATATCAGGCATCATAATGTCCAGTAAAATAAGGTCAGGTTGCAGGCGGCCGATTTCGATCAATCCTGAATAACCATGATGCGCCGAATGTACATCAAAGCTGTCACTCTGCATGTCCAGTGCGCCGACGATCAGTTCATGGGCGGCGATATCATCATCAATAATCAAAATGCGTTTATTGGTAATATCGGTATCGCCGGCAGGTGGCCTGGCAGGGGTGTTGAACGTGTCCATGAACGCCATAAACGCACTCTTTGGAATGCGCCAGTGGCCGCCCGGCGTCCTGATGGCAGCAAGATCGCCATTGCGAATCCAGTTTTTGATGGTGTTGAGTTTGACGCCGCACGCCTTGGCGGCTTCGCCCGTGGTGAAATACATTCCAGCCTCCTTGGTATAAGGATTGTTCCTAGTAGCTCGGCAACCTATCCGGACTGTTTATCGGTTCAATCATTATTTTCTTTAATAATGATTTTTATACTTTTTATATTAATTTGTTATGTTATTTGAACAGGCTTGCCGGATGATGGTTGGAACAACTGCTCTGCAGGAGTAGATTGCCGCAGCGCTGCTTGCAACGCTAACTTCGCGGAGTCATCCGCCGCACTGGACGTATCCAAGACATGAATCATCAAAGTACACCTGACATCTCCCCCGATTTTCTGGATGCAATGAATCTGGGAGCGCCTTCACCGGATCCTTGTGTGATGGTGGTGTTCGGGGCCTCGGGCGATCTGACCAAGCGGCTGCTGATTCCATCCCTGTTCAATCTCTATTGCGATCATCTGCTGCCGGATTCCTTTGCCATTCTCGGTATGGCGATGGACGCTTTTACGACCCAGTCATTCCGCGAAAAGATGAGTGCGGATGTGCAGAAGTTTTCCCGACGGGAAGATTTTGATGATGCGGCATGGGCGGACTTTTGCGACCGGATTCATTATTTGAAAGGTCGTTTTGATGATGAACAGGCATTTTTGCAGTTGAAGAAATTTTTGCAGGCGCTGGATGGCCGCCATGATACCGGCGGCAATATACTGTTTTATATGGCCACGCCGCCATCGGTATTCGGGATGATCTCCACCGGACTGGAAAAGGCGGGCCTGAACCATAGTGCTGAAGGCTGGCGACGCATCATTGTGGAAAAGCCGTTCGGCGTCGATCTGGCCTCGGCAAAGGCGCTGAACCGGGAAATACTGACCTACTGGCAGGAGAGTCAGGTCTATCGCATCGATCATTATCTGGGCAAGGAGACGGTGCAGAATCTGCTCGCTTTCCGCTTTGCCAACGGCATGTTCGAGCCGCTGTGGAATCGCACCCATATCGACCATATCCAGATCACGGCGACCGAGCAGGTGGGGGTGGAGTGGCGCGGCGGCTATTATGACAAATCCGGCGTCATTCGCGACATGATCCAGAATCATCTGTTCCAGATGATGGCCTATCTCTGCATGGAGCCGCCAACCTCATTCGAGGCCGAAGCGATCCGCAACGAGAAATACAAGCTGCTCAGCGCGGTGCGCATCATGAAGCCGGAAGAGGTGCGCACGCATGCCGTGCGCGGCCAGTATGGCGAAGGCGTCAATCTCGACGGCACGCCGGCCAAAAGTTATCGGCAGGAACATCTGGTCGATCCGAACTCCAATACCGAAACCTATGCGGCGGTGAAGCTGCGTATCGATAACTGGCGCTGGCACGGCGTGCCGATTTATGTCCGTTCCGGCAAAGCCTTGAAGACCAAATCGACTGAAATCGTTGTGCAGTTCCGCCGGGCGCCGGCTTTCACTTTCAGAGGCACGCCGGCTACCGATCAACTGGAGGCCAATCAGCTTATTTTCCGTATTCAGCCCAATGAGGGGATTGAAATTCGTTTTCTGGCCAAGCGACCGGGGCCATCGATGCATATGCGCAAGGTGGATATGCATTTTGAGTATGATGAAGCGTTTGTCACGCAGCCCGGCACCGGTTATGAAACCATGCTGTATGACTGCATGCACGGGGATGCGTCGCTCTTTTCCCGTTCCGATCTGGTGGAGACAGCGTGGGCGATTGTACAGCCGATTCTGGATGCCTGGAGCAGTGAAAAGGCCGCCGATTTGCCCAATTATCCGTTCGGCTCATGGGGCCCGAAAGCGGCGTTTGATCTGCCGTCGCCGAAACACCGGCGCTGGCTGGCGCGCACGCCACAGCAGGCGCTGGAGCGCGTGCCGATGTTCGCCGGCAGCGGCAAGACCATGCTGCACGCCTTTGCCATGATGCTCAAACCGCTCGTATTCAACGCCGGCGACGAGATCGCCCGATATGGTGAAGAGGGGCGCGAGCTGTTTATTATTGAAATGGGCAGCGTCGATATCATTGATCAGGAGGGTGAGGTCGTCACCACCCTGAGCGACGGACAGGTGTTTGGCGAGCTGAGCCTGCTGGTGACCAAGAAGCGGCGGGCGTCGGTGCGCGCGGTGAGCTACTGTGCGCTGTATATCATGGAGAAACGGGATTTCTGCAAAGTGCTGATGGACAGGCCGCAATTCGTCGGCCACCTGATGCAGACAGCGCAAGAACGATACAATGTGATTGTCGACGCCCATGAATGGATGGCCCCGAACGATGAGGGATAAGGAAAAAGCATAACCGCAAAGGAACATCAAAGTCCAAAGATGGGAACCGCAGATGAACGCAGATGGACACGGATAAAATCTAATCCATCATTTGAATATTCTGTTTATCTGCGTTCATCTGCGGTTAAATACTTTGATTTTTCCTGTTTTTCTTTGCGTGCCTTTGCGTCCTTTGCGGTAGAAAATAGTTTTGATTATAAAAAGGAGAAAAACAATGAAATTAGCAATGATTGGGTTGGGCCGCATGGGCGGCAATATGGTGCGGCGGTTGATGCAGGGCGAGCATGAGGTGGTGGCCTACGATGTCGATAGCGCGCCGGGTGAAGCGCTGGCGGCTGAATTTAACGCGGTGTCTGCGGCAGGTAGTCTGGCCGAAGTGATTGCACAGCTGCCGGCGCCGCGGGTGATCTGGGTGATGGTGCCGCATCAGTTTGTCGATGGCACGATTGCCGGACTGCTGGAAGCCGGTGTTGAGGCCGGCGATCTGATTATCGATGGCGGCAACTCCAATTATAAGGAGGGCCAGCGGCGCGGCGCGGCGCTGGCGGAAAAAGGCGTGCTGTTCGCCGATTGCGGCACCTCCGGCGGCGTCTGGGGATTGCAGAACGGTTATTCGCTGATGATCGGCGGCGAAAAAGCGGCCATTGATCTGATTGCGCCGGCGTTGACGACGCTGGCTTCCAATGACGGCAAGGGGTGGGGGCATATGGGGCCGATCGGTTCCGGCCATTTCGTCAAGATGGTTCATAACGGTATGGAGTACGGCATGATGCAGGCCTTCGCCGAGGGCTTTGAACTGATGCACGCCAAAGAGGAGTTCGATCTGGATATGCATCAGATCGCCCGCGTCTGGCAGCATGGTTCGGTGGTGAGTTCATGGTTGCTCGATCTGATCGGCGATGCGCTGGAAGCCGATGGCGATCTCGCATCGCTCTCCGACTGGATGGATGATTCCGGCGAAGGGCGCTGGACAGCCAATGAGGCGATTGAGCAGGGCATTCCCACGCCGGTGATGACGCTGGCCCTGCAGATGCGCTTCCGCAGTCGTCAGAGCGATGCATTTGCCGGCAAGATGGTCAATGCCATGCGCGCCGGCTTTGGCGGCCATGCTATTAAGCCGGCTGATGCGTGAATGCGGCGGATAGCATGAATGTCACCATCTGCACCGATGCCGAAGATGTGGCGCAGCATGCGGCGGCGGCAGTGGAGCAGGCTGCTGCATCGGCGATTGCAGCGCGCGGTCTGTTTCACTGGGTGCTGGCTGGCGGCACCACGCCGAAACGCTGCTATGAGCTGCTGCGCGAAGCCGATATCGATTGGCCGAAGGTGCATGTCTGGTTTGGCGATGAGCGCTGTCTGCCCGCCGGTGATGCAGAGCGCAATGATCGGATGGCCGATGAAGCGTTATTGAATCATGTGGCAATTCCGCCCTTACAGATTCACCGCATCGATGCCGAATCGGGGCCGGAGGTGGCGGCAGATCATTATGCGGCGCTGCTGGCCGATGTGGCGCAAATGGATTTGGTGTTGCTCGGGATGGGTGAAGACGGGCATACAGCCAGCCTGTTTCCCGGTAATTCCGCTCTGGATGATCAGCGTCTGGCAGTTCCCGTTTACAATTCTCCAAAACTGCCTCCTGAACGGGTCAGCATGGGTTATGCCGTACTCAATGCGGCACGGCGTTGTCTGATCATGGTGGCTGGTTCCGGCAAGGCGGATGCGATCAGCCGAATCCGCGCTGGCGAGAAACTGCCGGTTGCCTGTATCTCGGGCAGCGAATGGTTGATAGATCGGCATGCCGCCGGTGAGATGATCTGTACCAGCTATTGCAGCGGCGCAGGCTCTCCGAAGTAGTAACCCTGCACTGCGTTCACGCCCAGGCTTGTCAGGCTGCGGAACTCGGTTTCCGTTTCGACATGTTCGGCAATCACCTGCATATCCAGCCCATGCGCGATATCGATCACTGTTTGCAGGAAGAAGCGGTTGTCGCTCTGCCCTGTGATGTTGTGCGTATAGCTGCCGTCTAGTTTGATATAATCGAGTTTAAGGCGGCGCAGCGTCTGGAATGAGCTCAGGCGGCTGCCGAAATGCTCCATCACCACTTTTCCGCCATGCTGATGCGCAAGATCAATCAACGCTTCAGCGGCATTGACAGACTGTAGCAAACCATATTCGCTGATTTCAAAACAGAGCAGTCCGGCCGCGGCGGCGTGGTTGGTCAGATAGCTCTCCAGCCAGCGCATGAAATCGGCGTCGCTCAGGCTGCGGGCGGAAATTTTGATGCCCAGTTTGTGGCGGTTTTCAGGTTCCGGGGCGCTGCTGGTTGCCGGCTGCTGCTCAAGGAACTCTGTGGCCTGCTCGATGATATAGCGGTCGAGGCGGGCGCTCAGGTTGAGTCGCTCGGCCATCGATGCGAACAGGGCCGGCGAGATGGCTTCGCCCGCTTCGTCGCGAATGCGAATCAACACCTCTCGATACATCTGTTGGCGCTGTTGGGTCAGAATATCCTGAGCCAGCAAGCCAATGCGCCGGTTCTCGATAACATGCACGATGACTGTTTTCCACGCTTCGTTGCCCATGGCTTTGCTGTCGCCCGTGAGGGTAACGCAGGCGTTGGCGCCCTGATGCTCAGCCTGAGAGAGGGCAACATCGGCGTCGGAGAGGATCGCGCCGAGGCTACTATCCGGGCCGAAACAGGCGATGCCGGCATGGGCGATATCCTCAACCTGTTGCGCTGTCGCCAGTTCATGGATGGCGGCCTCAAGCGATGTTCCGAATTCGGTGGCCGCGTTCGCATCGAATAGCGGCAGAATGACGGCGAAGTCGGTGCCGGTAATTCTCGCCGTGGTCGCACCGGCAACGGGCTCGGCCAGCCGGTTTAATAATTTACCGAGCGAGATCAGCAGGTCGCTGCCGGCCTGATGGCCGAACTGCCGGTTATAGGCGGCAAGGTCTTGGATACGAATCACCGCCAGCGCACCGGCGCCGCCACGCTCTTTATCCCGGAGCAGGCTGTTCAGGCGGGCTTCGAAGCCGCGCCGGTTCATCAGTCCGGTCAACTCGTCGTCATGGGCCTGCTTGCGAAGCTGCTCGGCGCGTTCGCTGAGTTTGGCAATAAACTGCTCCAGTTTGGCCGACATGCTGTTCATCGCCAGCACCACGCGTTTGAGTTCGCGCGTGCGGGGAATATGTTTCTCGATGGGGAACTTGCGTTCGCCAATTGCCAGCGCCTGCCGCTCGACAGCGCCCAGCGGCTTGAGAATCGCTTTGAGAATCAGCAGCGTGGCGATCAGGGAGAGGCCAAATGCCAACAGCGACCAGCGCAACATCGCCACGCTCATATCCCACAGCTTCTTATAGGCGTAGCCCGGATGCGCCTGTAGCGTCAGGCGGCCTGCCTGCTTCCAGCCAGTGGTGATGATGGAATCGGCTTGCGGCGTGGGCAGCGTTAAATGGTCGATAAACCAGCTTGGCACCCCTTCAATGCGGGATGTGTTGCGGCGCGCAATTAATGTTTTGCCACTCATGGTCTGCAGCTGTAACGATTGGTAGTAGCCGCTGTCGAATACGGCGTTGACCATCGTATCCATGGCGGCGAGATCCCTGTTTTTCATATGCGGCGCCAGCGATAGCCCCAACGCATCGGCGGCATCCTGCGTCTGTGTTGTCAGTTGCAGGATCAGGAAAGTGCGCGTGTTCTCCACGCCGGCCCAGAATGTGCCGGCGAACAGCAGGATAAAGATCATCAGGATAAGTAAGATAAGTTGTCTGGATAGCGTCATTGTATTTACCTGCCTTGTATGTTGGTGGCTGTATAGCTGAGCCCCAGTTCACGCTCTTTGCGCATGCGGATGTTCAGATCGCGCCAGAGGTTAATGCGCTGTGAACCGCCGGCGACCCGACGCCCCTGACCGCGTTCCTTGGCCATCCAGAGGTTTTTACCATTGAAGCTGTAAACCGGCAACAGGTCGAGGCGTCTGGAGGCAGGGCGAATATCATCAATCAGGTTATCAAGAATCAGCGGCTCGCTATCCGGCGTTTCATAATAGGCCAGCACCATGTGGGCCTGATTCAGACGCAGCGCCTTGACATAGGTGATGCGCAGCTTCTCATCGGGAACGCCCAACTCCCGCAAGGTGAAATATTTGGCGATGGAAAAATCCTCGCAATCACCGCCGTTGGTGGCCAGAAATTCCACCGGCGTGGCCCAGTAATCATTGCGATGCCAGTGTTTTCGATCCGAGACAAAGCGCACCCTGTTGAAAAAATCATTGACGGCATGGATCGCTTCCCATTCACTGTCGCCCTTGTGCTCAAGTATCAGGCGCTGCCATGCAGAGACCCGGTCTTTGGCGGATTGACCGAACTGTTGCGCAATGCGATTCAGAAACGCTGGTGAAAAGCCGATGTTGCCGGCCATGGCGACAGCAAGAAAACAGAGGATAAATACAAACACCCCCGGCCTGCAGGCCTCAAGCCAGGGCATCCGGATCGGCAGGCTGTGAGACAGCAGCGCTAACATCGCGCCATCAAATCGATGATTTCAGGAACTATTTTCATGAAATCATAGAAAGCAAAACTCAGGCCAATCATTCGCGCGGGGGACGGCCTCTATTGCGTGAAATGACTGCCGCCGATGCGCGACGGTTCAGATGGTCAGCGTGTTGACCATCTGTTCAAAGTTCAGTTGCTGCTGTTTTCCGCTGGCCATGTTTTTCAGCGTCGCCACGCCCGCCTGCATCTCATCCTCGCCAATTACAACGACAAAACGGGCGCCTTCGCGATCGGCCGCCTTGAACTGCCGTTTGGCGCCGCCGCCGCCGCAGTGCACCACGCTGAAACCGTGCCGGCGCAATTTGGCCGCCTGCTGCAGCGAATAGGGAATCACCTGTTCCCCCAGCGCCACCACGGCGACGTCGATAGTCGCAGGCTCCGCCTCGCCGAGCAGCATGGCCAGCCGCTCCAGCCCGGCGGCAAATCCGATGGCCGGCGTGGCCGGCCCGCCCAGCTCTTCAATCAAGCCGTCGTATCGGCCGCCGGCCAGCACGGTGCCCTGCGCGCCGAGTTGATCGGTGACGATTTCAAAGGCGGTGCGATTGTAATAATCCAGGCCGCGCACGATGCGGGCATTGATGTGGTAAGGCACCTGCAACGCGTTCAGCCCCTCCTGCAAACCGCTGAAATGGGATTTGCAGCCGGAACATAAATGGTGCACCATTTCCGGCGCGTCATTGAGTTCAGCCTGACAAGACGCCACCTTGCAATCGAGCACGCGCATGGGGTTTTTTTCGATGCGCTCGTTGCATGTGGCGCAGAGCCTATCGGCGCGCGCATGCAGATACGCTACCAGCGCATCGCGATAGGCCGGGCGACATTCGCGACAGCCCAGCGAATTGATCTCCAGCCGCAAACCGCTTATGCCCAGCTCGGATAGAAAGCGGTGCGCCATGGACAGGATTTCCGCATCTTCCAGTGGCCCGCCGGCGCCGAACATCTCCACGCCGATCTGCTGAAACTGGCGCAACCGCCCCTTTTGCGGCCGCTCGCGTCGAAACATCGGGCCGATATAAAACCAGCGCTGGTTGCCCGCCCGCGTCAGGCCGCCCTGCAGGTAGGCGCGCACCGCGCCCGCCGTGCCCTCCGGGCGCAGACAGATATGATCGCCGCCTTGGTCGGTGAAGGCGTACATCTCTTTGGAGACAATATCGGTGGCTTCTCCAATGGAACGTACAAACAGCTCGGTCGGCTCCAGCACCGGCAATCGCACCTCCGAAAAAGCGCAGGTAGCAAAGACCTTGCGTGCTGCCGCTTCCACACGCTGCCATGCCCGCACCTCGGCCGGCAGACCGTCATGAATGCCCCGGATACTCTGCAGTTTTTTAGCTGCCATGGCTGTTCTTCTCCTGTTGTTCCCGTATCGCTGCGGCGCGGCGTTCCACATCTTCCACCAGCTGGTCAATGATATTGGCTGTTTTCACCTTTTCGGATTTTTCACCATCGCGATACATCATATGCACCGGATAACCGCCGGTGATGCCGACATCCACCTCCTTGGCTTCTCCCGGCCCGTTGACCACGCAGCCGATCACCGCCACATCGATATTTTCATGGATATGCGCCAGCCGCTGTTCCAGCTCCGACACCATTGCAATCACATTGAACTTCTGGCGGGCGCAGCTCGGGCAGGCGATCAGATTGACACCGCGATGACGTAGCCCCAGCGACTTCAGAATCTCAAAACCGACCCGCACCTCCTGTTCCGGCTCGGCCGCCAGCGACACGCGAATGGTGTCGCCGATGCCGTCGGCCAGCAGCAGCCCCAGCCCGATCGATGATTTGACCGTGCCGCCAAATTCACTGCCGGATTCGGTGATGCCCAGGTGCAGCGGGTAGTCCACCTGCTTCGCCAGTTTGCGATAGGCGGCCACGGTCATGGGGATATTGCTGGCTTTCAGTGACACCTTGATATCGTGAAAATCCATCTCCTCCAGAATGTGAATATGGTTCAGGGCCGATTCCACCATGGCGTCGGGACAGGGTTCGCCATACTTCTCGGTCACCTCTTTCTCCAGAGAGCCGGCATTGACGCCGATGCGAATGGAGATGCCGCGCTCCGCTGCCGCTTTAACCACCCGTTCGACACGCTCGCGGCCGCCAATATTGCCCGGATTCAGACGCAGCCCGTGAACGCCGGCATCGAGTGCGGCCAGCGCCATCTTGTAGCTGAAATGAATATCGGCGATGATCGGCACATCGGTCTGATTCAGAATCTCCGGCATGGCCGCCGCCGAATCGGGATCGGGTACGGAGACGCGCACAATATCAGCGCCGGCCTGCGCCAGCCGCTGCACCTGCGCGACGGTGGCATCGATATCGGAGGTGAGGGTGTTGGTCATCGATTGCACGGCAATCGGCGCATCGCCGCCCACCCTGACGCCGCCGACCTGTAGGCTTCGGGTGTGGCGTCGTGGTTGAACTATCGTTTCCTGCATTTAATTCCTCTTTGCCTGATGCTGTGTTATTTGGCTTCCTGCAACAGCTTTAAGCGCTCCTGTAGCTGTTGAGCCCGGCGCAGCGACTGCACATATTCGGACTCTTCGGGCGCCAGCGTGACCGCATCATTCCAGTATTTAATGGCATCTTCCAGTTGTTCGTGACGAAATGCGCTGCTCCCCCTGGTAAATAGCGTTGCAGCTTTGGCTTTGACTTTTTTCTCCACCTGGTCCAACAGCTTCTCCGCGCCCTTGCCGCCATTGCGTCGATAGATATGGGCCAGTTGCCTGGCTTGCAGCAGTTCGCCCGCTTTCAGTGCGCGTCGGATCTGATCGGCGTTCACTTCTTTTGGATGGTTGATGCGTTTGCGCGCCACAGCCTTGTGATGCTCCGGCCTGACGGCATTCTGATCGGGAATATGCAGAAACGGCGGCATTTTTTTCTTGATGGCGGCCAGCAGCTTCCGCCCCTTGATGCTGCCCGGCTGCAGGCGCAGATAGGATTCAATCTCCACATAGGCGATTTCGGGCTTCTTTCTGGCCAGGAAATGGAGCGCTTCGCGGAAAGTCTGGTTGGCCCGGTCATCCAGCAGATCACTATAGCGTTCGCGCAGACGTTCGTAGACCTCGTCCTGCCGGCTCAGTCCCGGCGGCGGCGTATAGGCGGCGGCGTAGGCCAGCAGCGTCTGATCCTCCTTGCGGCGCTGCATCAGCAGATGCTCCAGCCGCAGTTGACGCATATGTTGTTCCATCTCGACCCTTTTTTGTTGCATCGCTTCCGGTTTGATGGTGACCGCTTTGGCCTGATCGTAGGCCCACATCGCTTCCGACCAGCGCTGCTGTTTTTCCAGTTGTTTGCCCAGGCGCAGGAAGTGAATGAAAATGCGTCGGCGAGCCGGCTCGATTTTGTGATCCAGCAGTTGATGCGCCTGTTGATAGTCGGGGTTGGCTCGGCTCATGGCCAGCACGCGCGCCCTTGCCCGCATGATCCGTCCGCGTTTGAAATCGTGCCGGATCACCGCATAGGTGTTCATTACATTGAAGGCTTCGCCGCCTTTGACCAGCAGGCCGTCGACCGTCCTGTTCAGTCTGGCGTTGTCCACCTGACAGGCGGCAAGCGCTATGGCAATGGCAATGTAATAGTAGCGTCGAAACACGTTCAGGCAGCTCCGTCGATCGGCAATGACGACGCCAATGGCGCTGCGTCGGATTCGGGATTCAATGCCAAATCCACCACATGTTCAATCTCCTGTTGCAGCGAGCGGCTTCGGGCGGCCACATAGCCGATCTCCATCTCCTGACTGACCCCCTTGATCTTTCGCACGCCAATCGCATCAAAATCGAATCCTTCGCCCAGCAGTGCAAAGGTGGCGCGAGACATCACCAGCTTTCCGCCCTCGCCAACGCCGCTCATGCGCGAAGCCACATTCACCGCATCGCCGATCACGGTATATTCCAGCCGGCTGGCAGCGCCGATATTGCCGACAATCGCCGTGCCGCAGTTCAGCCCGAAACGGAAGCGGATCGGCTCTCCGTCGGGGCGATGGTCGGCCAGTTTTTCGCAGGCGCCGGCCATCGCCAGACCGGTCAGCGCCGCCCGCCGTGCATGATCAACCTCTGCGATCGGGTGATTGAACACCGCCATCACGGCATCGCCGATATATTTATCCACATGGCCGCCATAATAACAGATGACGCGATTGAACACCTCAAAGTGACGGTTTAACAGCCGCACCACAGCCTCTGTCGTGGTGGCTTCGGAAAACGAGGTGAAGCGAACCATGTCGGCGAACAGTACGGAAACCTCCTGACGATGGTTCTGCATCTGGATATCGCCGCTTTCAAAGACTTCATGGATCAGTTTCGGATTCAGGTAGCGGCCAAAGACATCGCGCAGTTCCTCCTTGTGCGCCAGTTCGGAGGCCATGGTGTTAAACTGGGCCAGCGTATCCGACAACTCGTCGTTGCCGCGCACAGGCAGGTTGATCTGATAATCGCCGCTGGCCACCTTCAGCGCTGCATCGCCCAGCATTTCGATCGGCCTGCTCATGCGGCCGGCGATCCAGAACACCAGTACGCCGGACAGGACAATGGAAAACAGCGCGGCGATCAAAATCTTGCGCCCGAGTTTGCCGGCGATCTGTTCCCACTCCTGCTCGGAAAAGCGTACGGCCAGCGTGCCGACGCCGGTGTTGTCAAAAATAATTTTTTTCCCGAACCACAACCGTTGCAGCGGTAGTCTGGTGACGCTGCTGCTATTGGGCAGGGCGTGGCGTACCGCCGCATCCGCCTTGACTGCCCCAAAGGATTTCACCTTGCCGCCGGGAAAACGAATTACAATGCCCATCACCGTGGGTACATGATCCAGAAACCCCTGCACCGCGATGGCCGTTTCCGTGCTGCTGCCCGACAGCAAGGGTAATTTTAATGAATCGGCCAGCCGATCCACCTGCAACACAGCTTGCTTCGCCTGATTGTCCAGCCATGCATCGTGCTCGATATCCAGCGTGATAAAAAACAGCACGGTGATTGATAGCGTGACGGTCAGGCCGACCAGCACCGACCAGCGCCAGCGAATGGGGATGCGAAGGTTCCACAGGCTCTCTGCACGTTCCGGTGTCATTGAATGGTCTTCTGAATGATTGTTGTCATGGTAGCGCACAGCTCGACTCTAGGGTTCTGTCGGACTCAGGGCAATTGCAGTAAACAGTTGCCAGGCGCAGGCTGGGGAAACTACCCGGATTTAATCGGGAGCATGATGCATTTCCACGCCGCAGGCCGGTGCGGAAACGGTATGTTATTCGACGCTCTCGACAGCGCTGTCCGGCTGTAATGTGGCGCAGATGCGGTTGCGCCCGCCCGCTTTGGCCGCATACATGCGTTCATCCGCCGTATGCAGCAACTGCTCTACGGCGGCATCAATGTCTCTGCTCTTCGCCGTCATATCTAGGGCTGCAACGCCGGCGGAAAAGGTGATGTGGATCGACTGCTGTTCGTTCAGGCGAATGTCTGAATTGTTCAGTTGGGCCAGCCACTGCTGTGCGGCCTGCCGGGCGCCGTGAAGATCGGTATGCGGCATGAGAACGACAAACTCCTCGCCGCCCCAGCGTCCCGGCACATCGGCGTCACGTACGCTGTTTTTCAACAATTTGGCCAGATGCTCCAGCACCAGATCTCCGGCGGCGTGGCTGTATTGATCATTAACCTGTTTAAAATGATCCACATCCAGCATCGCAATGGCGTAAGGGTGTCGGTAGCGCAGCGCCTGGGAGACCCCCTGATGCATCTGCTCGATCATATAGCGACGATTATAGAGGCCGGTGAGCGGATCGTGGCTGGCCTGATAACGCAACTCCTGCTTGGCCTCTTTCAGGTTGGTGATCATATTGTGCATCAGTCGCGCTTCCATGCCGCCGATAATGCCGCCTGCGCCGACAATTTCCGCCGCCACCACCTCAATCATTTCGTTGCCGGTCATATTGAATGCGACGCACGGCGCGCACGCCTGCAGCGCCTGTTCCACAGAGTTGTAAACTGGCACGCCATGTTTTCTGGCGACGTTCAGTCCCATTGCATCGGGGTTGATGTCGACAATGCCGACGACACTGACCAGCTTTTCATCCAGCAGCATCTCCAGAATAGCGGTGCCGCCTTCGCCAGCCCCCAGTATAACAGCGCGGTGCGGATCTTCTTTTAATATTTTCATACAGGCTCCATCCTGGTTCCGTGGTAACATCGCATCTGTAACCATGCTGAATACGTCTTTGTGACATAGTATCCACTCATAAGTTGAGGGCAAGCAATTATCATACCATTTTTTTACATGCTTGCTAATATTCGGCCCATGGAATCTCCAATGGGTTTAACAGCGAAACAACGTAAGGCGCTTAAAGAACAGGCGCACCACCTCAAAGCGGTGATACGGGTCGGGCAGAAAGGCTTGAGCGATAACCTGCTACAGGAAACTTCACGCGCCCTGGATACGCATGAACTGATCAAGGCGCATATCGCTCTGGATGATCGAGAAGCGCGCCAGCAGTGCGCAGAGGAGTTGGCGCGTCGCAGCCGGGCGGAACTGATTGGCCGGATCGGCAAAATCTGCATCCTCTACCGCAAGCGCGCCGAAACATGAGCGCGACATGCGACGCCATCGAAGCCCTGCTCGAAGCCGAATTTCAGCCGCAGCGGTTGCATATCGAAGATGAATCGTGGAAACATGCCGGTCATGCCGGCGTCAGGGAGAGCGGCGGCGGCCACTTTGTCGTGCAAATTGCTTCGCACCATTTTAACGGCCTGTCGCGCAGCCAGTCGCATCGCCTGATTTATAAGGCCCTGAACTCGCTGTTTCCCAATGACATTCACGCCTTGAGCATCCGTATCGAAGCGATTTCTGATGGCGGCGCCGATGAGCGCAGCGCGGATCGGGCGTCAGATGCTGCCGGCTGAAGCGCCGTCCGTAAAAATCCCCATCCTAGGCGCGTAGTTTTTGCGGATGTAAAGACTACGCCGCGCCGGCGGCGACTTTGGCTTCAATGAACTGAGCGTGGTGCAAACCCATCAGGTCCGCCATGCGCCGAATCAGCTGTTCTTCATACGGATCGACAAAGCCGTCGGCCATTGCCACGCCCCATAACTCGGAGAGAATGACAATTCGTTCGCGGGTGGAAAAGCCTTTAACCACCACCGAGGTGAACTGGTGCAGGTCCAGCGCCTGCTCAACTTCCTGCAGGGCATTTTCAATCAGATCATGGATTTCCACCTGATCGAGGCCGAAACGACGGGCCAGCGCCAGTACAATTTCACTGCGCTCGGACGATTCGAGGTGGCCGTCCATGCGCATCACCTCCACCATCAATGCCGCCACGGCCAGCGAGACGTCATGCTGTTTTTTCTCCTGCGGACTGGCTGCCGCCTGTTTCCACATCTGTTTCAGTTTTTTGATCATGCTGCAAAGCGTATACCGGATTTGTCAAAAAAACAGCCGGAATATCATCGGAAAGGTCGCTCGCGCCTGTCTGCTTGGTGCCTGCCTTGCAGCATGTTAGGTTGCGCAGCCCTATTATCTCTGGAGTTCTAATCACCATGTTAAAAGTTCTTACCAAGCTGTTCGGCAGCCGCAATGATCGTTTGCTCAAGGAGTTGTGGCCGATCACCAAACAGGTCAATGCGCTGGAAGCGGAGATGCAGGCGCTCAGCGATGAAGCGCTGGCGGCCAAAACAGCAGAGTTCCGCAACCGGCTCGAACAGGGTGAAACCGAGGACGATCTGCTGCCGGAAGCCTTCGCAGTGGTGCGGGAAGCCTCCAGCCGCGTGCTCGGCATGCGTCATTTTGACGTGCAGCTGATTGGCGGCCTGATTCTGCATCAGGGCAAAATTGCCGAGATGAAAACCGGTGAGGGTAAAACCCTGACCGCAACGCTGGCGGTTTATCTCAATGCGCTCTCCGGCAAGGGCGCGCATGTGGTGACGGTGAATGATTATCTGGCCAAACGCGATGCCGAATTTATGGGCCAGCTCTACGGTTTTCTCGGTCTCTCCACCGGTGTGATTGTCCACGGCATCTCCAATGATGAGCGGCGCGAAGCTTACGCCTGCGATATCACCTACGGCACAAATAACGAATTCGGTTTCGATTACCTGCGCGACAATATGGCCTTCGCCAGCGAGGAGCTGGTGCAGCGCGGACACCACTACGCCATTGTCGATGAGGTGGACTCGATCCTTATTGATGAGGCGCGCACGCCGCTGATTATTTCCGGTCCGGCCGAGCAGGCCACCGAGCTGTACAATCAGGCCGATGCCCTGATCAAGCAGCTGAACGAAGAAGATTTCGAAAAAGATGAGAAGGATAAGGCGGTCTCTTTCACCGAGGTCGGCAACGATCATATTGAGGAGCTGTTTCGTCAGGCCGGATTGCTGACCAGCGGCAACCTGTACGACCCGGAAAATGTCAACCTGATGCACGCCGCCACGCAGTCGCTGCGCGCCAATACGCTGTTCACGCGCGAAGTGGATTATATCGTGCGCAATGACGAGGTGGTCATTATCGATGAATTTACCGGCCGCATGATGCCGGGTCGGCGCTACTCCGACGGTCAGCATCAGGCGCTGGAGGCCAAGGAGGGGGTGACGGTGCAGCCGGAAAACCAGACGCTGGCCTCGATCACCTTCCAGAACTATTTCCGCATGTACAGCAAGCTGGCCGGCATGACCGGCACGGCCGACACTGAAGCCGAAGAGTTCCAGAAAATCTACAAGCTGGAAGTGGTGATCGTGCCGACCAACCGCGACATGATACGTAACGATCTGCCCGATCTGATCTATCGCGACGAAGCGGATAAGTACGAAGCGATTATCGAGCATATCGAAGAGACGCACCGCACCGGCGCACCGATTCTGGTTGGCACCATCTCGATTGAAAAATCTGAATACCTCTCCGAACAGCTCAAAAAGCGCGGCATCAAACATGAAGTGCTCAACGCCAAGCATCATGAACGCGAGGCGGAGATTGTCTCGCAGGCCGGCCGCAAGGGGGCGGTGACCATCGCCACCAACATGGCAGGACGCGGTACCGATATTATGCTGGGCGGTAATCCGGATATGTTGATCGCCCAGCTGCCGGGTAAAATTTCCGGCGAGGCGCGCGAGGCCAAAGCGGAGGAGATCAGGGCGGCCTGTCAGGCCGAGCATATCGAAGTGGTCAATGCCGGCGGTCTGCATATTCTGGGCACCGAACGGCATGAGTCCCGCCGTATTGATAATCAGCTGCGCGGCCGTTCCGGACGTCAGGGCGACCCTGGCCAGACCCGCTTCTACCTGTCACTGGAAGATGACCTGATGCGCATCTTCGGCGGCGAAAAGATGCAGGCGATGCTGACCAAGATGGGCTTTGAGAAGGGTGAAGCCATTGAGCATCCGTGGGTGACCAAGGCCATTGAAAATTCACAGAAGAAGGTGGAGGGGCGCAACTTCGATATTCGTAAACAGCTGCTGGAATATGATGATGTGATGAACCAGCAGCGTGATGTGATCTACTCGCAGCGCCGTGAGCTGCTGGAAGCCGACGATGTGCGCGATGTGATTGAGGATATGCAAAAGGATTACGCCGATCGCCTGCAGCATGAGTTTGTCGAGGGGCATACCGATGAGTGGCGACTGGATGAGCTTCGCGAGGCGCTGCATGAACGGCTCAGCGTCGAGGCGGATCCGGCGGCATGGCTGGAAAGCGATGCGGTGGAGACCGCCGATGACATGGGCGAGCAGATTTTTGCCAGTCTGAAGGCGCATATGGCCGCCAAGGAGGCGATGACCGGAGCGGAGCAGATGCGTTCGTTCGAGAAGTATCTGCTGTTGCAGATTCTCGACCATTTCTGGAAGGAGCACCTGCTGGCCATGGATCATCTGCGCCAGAGCGTCGGCCTGCGCGGTTACGCCCAGAAACAGCCGATTCAGGAATATAAACGCGAATCGTTCGAGCTGTTTGAGAGCATGCTGGGCCGGGTGCGCGAGGAGACCATGACCGCCCTGCATCAGGTGCAGGTGGAGCAGGAGCCGCCGGTGGTGGAACAGCCGCAGCAGAGTGCGCCGGTGAGTTACAATCTTGGTGAAGATGAACCGGAGCAGGAGCCGCAGCAGACCTATAAACGCGAACAGCCGAAAGTGGGGCGCAACGATCCATGCCCGTGCGGTTCGGGTAAAAAATACAAGCAGTGCCACGGCAAACGCAGCTAAGTTGCACAGTATATTGAACAACTACCCCCTGCGGGTTATCATTCACTTTTGTTAACAGGAGTGAATGTATGAGAGTCGTATCATTTACGGAAGCCAGAAACGGTTTAAATAAAATTCTTAATCAGGTTGAAGAGGATGCGGATTTCACGGTGATTCATCGGCGTGACCGAAGTGATGCCGTGGTCATGGGGCTGGACTACTTCAACGCCATGCTGGAAACACTCCACCTGCTGGAGTCTCCGGCCAACGCAAAAAACCTGATGGAGAGCATTCAGCAATACAGAGAGGGTAAGGCGAAAGTCAGAGACCTCATTGATGGGTAAACAAGTTGCCTGGACGGACAAGGCATGGGATGAATACCTCTATTGGCAGAGCCAGGACAAAAAAACCTTGAGGCGCATCAATACCTTGATCAGGGATGTGAAGAGGGATCACTTCTCCGGCATCGGTAAACCTGAACCTTTGAGGGAAAGCCTTTCCGGTTTTTGGTCAAGAAGAATCGATGAAACCAACCGGCTGGTTTATGCCGTTGATGATGTCTATATCACGATCATTTCATGCCGAAAACATTATGACACTTAACGCGCATGGATTTTCCATCCAGTGGTATGAAATATTATCACTAGGTTGAAAAAGCATGCAGGCGCGTTGTTTATTTTATATGAAAGAGGGCCGATGACATGG
>JALUYG010000073.1 GCA_027013105.1 Mariprofundus sp. | reverse complement strand
ATTTATGGAGTATTCAACGCCTTGCGAAATACGCATCACTGGAGGGGTGTTTTTGAGTCCTGGAGCTGTCTGGAGGAGATCGGGCTGGTTGGCCGGCGTTATGATGACGTTGCTGTTTCTGGCAGCAAATTATTTTTCCTTTCAACCGCTGCAGCGGCTGGAAACGGCGCTGTATGATTACCATATTAATCGCTCGCAGGATGCGCCGGAGAGCCGAATTGTCCTGATCAACATTGATCAACAACCCAATGTCGCGCTGCAGTCGGCTGTGGCGCAACTCATCGACAGGCTTGCTGTTGCCGGGGCGGACGTGGCGGCGCTGGATCAGTTGTACGATCAGGGTGATGCGGCAGGACGAACTGCGTTGCTGCAGGCTGTGCGTCGTTCAGGCATCACGCTGCTGCCTCTGTTTGCGACTGTCGCAAACAACCACGAATATGCCAATAATGTTCTGCCGCATGAACTGCCCGGCCTGAGTATTCGTCATATCAATACAACTGACGTGGCGGCCGAACCGGTCAATGCCGGCGGCTTGCGTTATCCCGATGTCGCGTTAATTCGCGCCGCTGCCGGGGCAGGGCATTTGAGCGTTTTCGGCGATGCCGACGGGGTGGTGCGTAGTGAACCGCTGGCGGTCGTCTACGCAGGTAAATATCTGCCATCCATGCCGCTGCTACTTGCCGCCAGGGCTATTCATATTCCGCTGTCGGATATTCGCATCAATCTGGGCGTGGATATTGAGCTGGGCGCGATGAATCTGGCGACGGACGCCATGTTGCGGATGTATCCCACCTTCTCAGGAACTGCGCAGGCTGCCCCATTCACAACATATACACTGCAACAGGCGCTCTCGATGCGGTTGGATGCGGCTTCGTTTAAAAATAAAATTGTTCTGATAGGCGGCGGTGAGAATCTGTTGCGAACACCGGTTGGCGAGATGAGTCGCATGGCGTTTATGGCCAATGTGTTGCAAAGCATTTTACATGAGCGCTATATCACTCGTCCGGCGTGGACGCGGATGGTTGAAGCGGGTCTGATGCTGTTGATCGGGTTATACCTGATTGTGCTGCTGCCGCGACTGACGCCGCTGATTGCAACCGCAGCCTCGGCTGTATTGCTGCTGATTCTGATTGCGGCCGGTTGGGTGGCGCTGTCCGGCTATGCAGTTTGGATTCAGACGCTTTCAACGGTGCTGCTGCTGCTTTGTGGCCACCTGCTGTTTGCGGCGATGCAGATCTTGCCCAATCGCAGCGCTCAACCGCATGCGAAGCAGGCCCTGGAGGAGACCAACCGGATGCTGGGGCTCTCCTTTCAGCGTCAGGGCATGCTGGATAAAGCGCTGGAGAAGTTTCTGGCATGCTCTTTTGATGCGCAGCTGGCCCAGATTCTCTACGATCTGGGGCAGAGCCTTGAACGCAAGCGTCAGTTTGATCAGGCTGTTGCGGCCTATGCACATGTGGCGGAGCGTCAGCCGGATTTTCGGGATATTCAGGTGCGCCTGATGCAGGCGAAAAATGCGCAGCAGGCCGGTGAAGGCAAAGATGCCAATTCGGCATTGTCGTCACTGTTGGAAAATGGCGACAGCCATCCTTCGCTGGGCCGCTATGAAATTATCAGCGAGTTAGGCAAGGGCGCCATGGGCACGGTCTATCTGGGCAGGGATCCGAAAATCAACCGTCAGGTGGCGATCAAGACAATGGCGTTGTCGCAGGAGTTCGAGCCGGATGAACTGGAAGAGGTGAAGGGGAAATTTTTCCATGAGGCTGAAATTGCCGGCATGCTCAACCACCCGAACATCGTCACTATTTTCGA
This sequence comes from Mariprofundus sp., assembly GCA_027013105.1. Lineage (GTDB taxonomy): Bacteria > Pseudomonadota > Zetaproteobacteria > Mariprofundales > Mariprofundaceae > Mariprofundus. The sequence goes on along the minus strand of JALUYG010000073.1, from coordinate 1,791 downwards.
TGCCGGCGATGAGCAGGATCTGGCCTATATCGCCATGGAGTTTCTTGATGGCATCGATCTGGTCCCCTATACCAAAAAGGGCAAGCTGCTGCCGGTGGTGACAACGCTGAAGATCATCGCCAAAGTGGCCGAAGCACTGCGCTATGCGCATGCGCATGGCGTGATTCACCGTGATATCAAGCCGGCCAACATTATGATTCTGAAGAATAAAACTGTGAAAGTGACCGACTTCGGCATCGCCCATATCACCGAATCGAGTAAGAAGAGATCGGGCACGGTGCTGGGGACGCCATCCTATATGTCACCGGAGCAGCTCTCTGGCAGACCGCTGGATGGACGTTCTGATCTGTTTTCACTCGGCGTGATGCTTTACGAGCTGGTCAGCGGCATACGTCCGTTTCGCGCCCCTTCCATTTCAAAATTGATGTTCAAGATCGCCAAGGAGCCGCACACGGATGTGCGCGAGCACAATGCTGATGTTCCCGAATGCGTCAGCAGGTTGATAGATCATCTGTTAACCAAAAAAGCGGATCTGCGACTGGAGAGCGCCGATGTCGTGTTGACGCGAATCGCCGCTTGTCTCAATGAATTAAATCAGCAGGGAGGCGGACAATGATATCCTGGCAAATGTGTGCGATGACGGATGTCGGCGTCAAACGCGACCATAATGAGGATTGCGTCGCAGCATTTCCCGAGCACGGCATCGCTATTCTGGCCGACGGCATGGGCGGCTATAATGCCGGCGAGGTGGCCAGCGCCATGGCCGTTGATGTGATTGGCAGGATGATCAAGGCGGAGCAAGCCGGGCTGAAGGCCGAACAGATCAATCCGCAGACCGGTTTTACGGAAGCCTCGGTGCTGGTGCGGCGATCGGTTGAAGCAGCCAATGAAGCCATTTTTCGCGCTGCCATTTCAAAAGAGGCGTGCGCCGGTATGGGCACGACGGTGTTGGTGGCTTTTCTGTACGGGGATCGCATCACTGCAGCGCATGTGGGCGATTCGCGCATGTACCGGCTGCGAGAGAACCGTTTGAGCCATGTCACGGAAGATCATTCGCTGGTGCATGAGCAGGTGCGGCGCGGTCTGTTGTCGGCTGATGACGCCCGCAACTCCAGAATCAAGAATCTGGTGACCCGGGCGCTCGGCGTTGAGGCGGGCGTGGAGCCTGATCTGGTTGAAGATATGGTGCGAGAGGGGGATCTCTTCCTGATGAGTTCGGACGGACTGACTGATGTGGTCTCCGATGAGGCCATTGCACATGTGCTAAGCGAACACCAGTCGAAGCTGCCGATGGCGGCGCAGTTATTGATCGATATGGCCAACAAGGCCGGCGGGCCGGATAATATATCCGTGATTCTGATCAGGGCGGTTCGGGAAGCGCCTAAAAAAGGGCTGTTTTCGCGCCTGTTGAGAAAATAAACGGCCGTTGGGAAGGCGAGTGTTTTTTCCGCCTGGCAGCGCACTCATTGCGTTTGGGGTGTTGATGGCGCCATGTTAAGGTTTCACCGTCGTTGATTTCGCGCTAGCGTCACGACTCCCAAATTGAGAGGAGGATCAGAATGAAAAAAATAATAATGGTTGCCATTGCGGCTGCATTTGTCCTGGGCGTTAATGTCATGGCGACAACAACTGCCAGCGCTGCTGCCTACAAAAAGTGCGGGGCGTGCCATAACTTCAACGCCAAGAAAAAGGTTGGGCCGGGCTGGAAAGGTATTTTCGGTCGCAAGGCTGGTTCAATGCCCGGTTTTAAGTATAAGTTTACCAAATATATCACCGGCGATGGCTGGAACT
>JALUYG010000072.1 GCA_027013105.1 Mariprofundus sp. | reverse complement strand
CGCTGTTCGATGTGGCCCGCATGCGCCGCGAATGCGATCTCTATCTGGACTGGTATCTGCCCCGCGTGGCAGATCTCACGCCGACAGCAGAGGAGCGCAACGCATTCCATGCCGCTTTAACAGATACGCTGAATCGCTTAGCGGCGCTGCCGCACGTGCCGGTGCATCTGGATTATCACAGTCGCAACCTGATGTTGCCGGATGGCGGGCTGCCGCTCGGCCAGATCGATTATCAGGATGCCGTGATGGGCCCGCTGACCTACGATCTGGCATCATTACTCTACGATTGTTATCAGGACTATCCCGAAACAGAACGTCGCCACTGGAGCCGGCAGTTTTTTGCAGCGCTGCCCGCCCATCTGGCCGAGCCATTCGGTGATTTCGACGACTGGCACGAAGCCGTGCGTCTGAGTGCACTGCAGCGCCACATCAAGGCCATCGGCATTTTTGCGCGGCTGGCATGTCGGGATGGTAAAAGGCAATTTCTCGATGAGATCCCATTGACCCGAAAACACCTGCTTGAAGAAGTGGAAGCATTGCAAATTTCAGTCCGGAAAATACCCCTGCTATTTTAGCGTCATCGGTAGTCGCCTGTTCGCTCATCCGCCGGTCAACGCAAACGTATGACGATCAACTCGATAATATGCTGCTGATGATTTTCCCATACCCGCCGCGTCTCGGGGTGGCCCAGCGGATTGACCATGATTTCGCGTTGACGAAAACACTGGAAGTCATGCCTGCGTGGAAACAGCCGCATCACCAGATTCGGTTGCATCGCCTCAGCGGAGATGGCGCCGTCAACGCGAAAACCGATCCATAACACCCGCTGCGCCAATAACCCGGCGTACAGACTGGCCGCATCCAGCCGTTCTCCACCCGGCATCGGCAGCACATCAAACACCAGCGGCACCCCCTCCTCGGCCTGATCGCTCATCAAACTATCCAGCAGATATCTCAATGAACGATGCATATTATACACCGATGGTGAAGTGGCATGATACATCAAATACGAGGTATGGGCGGCATATGTGCCGTAAAACTCGGTCGGTACGACTACGTTCACATCCATAGCCAGAGCAAACCTGTCCAGCTCGTATTGCAGCATGCGGGCCTGCTTGCGGGTGTCCACAATAGCATAGAGTTGCGGCTGATTACCCTCCTCTTCAGCCAGTGAAAAAGTATGCGACAACACCGACGCTACCATCGCATGCGGTTTACGATGAATGCGGGCCGGACGGGAAACGATCACCTTGTCGGCATCACGCACATGGCTACGCAACTGTTCCATATCAGAAAAATCCCAGCGCCAGAGTCGCACCGACAGACGAGCTTCCGCCCCCGGCAATTCACTGATTCGACGCTCCACATAGTCTCTGGTATCCTCGTACTCCTCCTCACTCATATGATCGAGAATCGTCACTTCGATATCATGATAAGAGTCCAGCAAGCGTTTGAGCATCAAAGGCAGTGTGCCTACCCAGCCCACCACCAGCAATCTCATATGGTCGATTCGATCATCAAAATGCACCTCCAGCGCAGGTGGCTTGTCCAGAGCCCTGCTCCTGGCACCATTCATACAGAAATCAAATTCACCAAACAGCGTCGGGTTATCAACTGCCACGCCCAGTAGCGATGTCACCGCCATCTCCTGCTGCAGCGCATTGAGCGGATGCACCTTGAGCGCATCATCGGCGACAGCTACCAGCAACACACCCTGCTCAAAACAGCGTTGCATCATCTCGTCAACAGCAACACAGCGACCATCATCGGCAAAACTCCACTCTTCTGCACGCTGTACAATTCGACCATTCCACTCTACCACCTGCATCGACGATTCATCCTCGCGCTCCGGCGCCATCAGGCGTGACAACACCTGATCGAAATCCTGATAGACCAGCACATTGCGAATCAAATTGGCCCGCATATCCGGCTCGCTCATCATCACTGTCGGTTTGTTGTAGTAGTCCGCCTTATCCCACCCCACCTGCAGCATATGGCGGTACGATTTCAGACGCGGCTGAACCATGCCCATCACCGTATAGGAGACCGGAATATCGGCGTTGGCCTGACGAATAGCCATCAACGAAAACAGATTCTGGGACAACTCCTCCGCCGCCGACAGCGACTCCTCCGTACAGACGATCGCCTGCCGGGCCGAGCCCAGATTCACCCGTTGCATCGAGTCGCTATCTTCCGTATCTCCCCAGCGAAAAGTGACCCAGCTTTCCATCTCCTGCGGACGGCTGTCGCTCTCACCCAGGAATACCAGCTTCAGACGGGTAAAGTTCTGATCGGACAACAGCTTCAGCTTTTCAACAATAAAGGGGCTGGCGCTGTTCCAGCCGATCATCACCATGTGATTTGCCATCATCAGCTTCTCGTTACGCAATTTGGCCATCAGCCCTGAAATGATGCTCGAACCGATGCCGATAAAAAATGCCAGTATAAACATGCCCAGCACCACGCTGATCACAGAGAACAGTGCCAGATTGTTATCGCCCAGCGGATCAGTCGCCAGATTGCCCGCCGCCATCAACGTGCGGAACGCAAACCATATCTCCACAAACAGGTTATGGTCAGCGGCGGTGACCATATTGTCCTGATTAAAATCAAAACCATCCATGCTAAAGTGACCAATCACGCCGCCCGTTATGGATAACATCGCCAGCAATAGAATGACCAGCACAATCTCCTGCGTAAATGTCCCCTCCCGGAATACGTTGAACAGGTTACGCAGAATCACCATCCATGGACGAAACAGCCGGATCAGCCGCACTGCTCTCAACACATTGCCGTAGGGAATCCCAGTCAGGCCGGGCACCATCACAATGGTGGCGACCACGTCGACCCACCAGAAAAACCATTCGCCGATCCGGTCGCGATGACTGGTAAAACTCATATTTCGCAACAGCACAAAGCGGATCATCACTTCAACAGAAAAATAGATGATTATCGCCCACAAAGATTCTCCTGTCACAAAAAATGATAGCATCACAATCAACGAGATAAACATGCCGTAACCGGGAGAGAACATCAGGCTCTGCATATCGATATAACGAAACAGTCTGAGCGCCCTGAGCAGATAGACGGCGCGCAAAATACGGGCGGAGCCGCCCCCCACTCCCAGCAATGCGTCCATATCCATGGCCGTCGCCAATAGTGATAACAGGGCCACGATGTCAAAAACGAGAAACAACAGATCCAGCTTCAGATTCAGCGATGTTTTATAGGGGTTGCTTTGACGCTTGTATCGAATCAGCGCCATTCTGACCGCCAGCTCAATGCCAAACACCACGCATAAAGCCGTAGCAATCATCTGACTTTGCACAAATGAGAGCAAAATCAACACGACCATCAATGCGCCATAACGGTGGTGCGACAACACCCATTCAGCATAGTAATAACGACTTGTTCTCTGTCCCATCTTGGCTCCACTATAAAAACCGGCATTGATCGGCTTACGGTCACTTAAAAGCTGTAAACGCTTCGCCTGATTGATGAAGATTGGGGCGTCGCGAGCGAATACAATTCAGCAGCAACTTAAGAGCAATAAACGGGCCAATGTTCAGATAAGGTCGCCAATCACCATCTGAGCAGCATTGA
>JALUYG010000071.1 GCA_027013105.1 Mariprofundus sp. | reverse complement strand
TAACAACAAGAAGGAAAAACAGGGTTTTCTCAAAAACCTTTCTGACAATGCCATAATATCGATGAACAAACAGTGTTAAAAAAACAGTAAAGAACTCGATGGATAGGTGAAAAATACTCTCCCACAGGTTTCTGGAAAAGGGGATATCCCGTATAAAATGATTGGACAGATAAATTGTAGACATGAATGCAGCCAGCGCGAACCAGCCGTACATTGTCACACTACGTCTTAAACCCCACATTAAGCCCATCACGATGGCAATCACCAGGCTAAAGAAACATGCCACGATAAAAGTCGTATGGAGTCTGAAATATCGACGCTCATACTTTGGTTTCAGAATCCTTTCCGGCCCTAAATAGACAGTGCCCAAGCCTGAGCCCGAATTGACATAACCATACAGGTGAACAGAAATGATATTTTCACCCCGCCGCAACAACACCTGTGGAACCAGATAATACATGGGGGTATTCCAATAACGTGCAACCGGATCAGCAAGACTACCACCAGAGCCTATCAGTTCATTATTAACATACACCTCAGCATTCATGTTTAAAAAAGGTAAATACACGGCCCAGGGCTCTGAGGGTTTCTTATCCAGTTGAGATGTTATTTCATACCAGCTTATGCCACCCTGATCCGGCAAAGAGTTATCCCAGTTATGAGGTAAATGAACACTTTTCCACGCATCTTCACCCATTTTCTCCTGAGGCTTGTGTTCCCCCAGATGAAATCTGCTTTGGGTCAATTGAAAATCATCCATGTCCTCAGCAAAGAGCTGCCCGGATAAAGACAGCATGAAAAACAACAGTGCTGTCAGGCAACAAAAATGCATATCCCCTCCAACTTATTCAGTTTAGAACCATGACCGCGCGTTGTTTGTTTCATGTTCAGTCCGACAGTTTCCTAAAAAAAGCTGGTGGCCACCACATAGTAATCACGTACGGCATTTGTATTGTGACCTCCGGGTGTATCCAGTATTTCCAGCTTGATAATCAATGGCATAGCTATCTCTTTATTCAGCCATGCATCCACACCACTCCACGAAACCCCAACACGCCACTGATCTGTTCGTTGAGCTGTATTTTGAATCAAACTGAAAACATTTTGACCACGCCCAGAAAAGTAATGGTCAGCCTTTTTAAGAAATCGATGCCAGGTTGCTGAAAGGCGCCAACTTTCATAACTCACGCCAACTTCAACATCATATTCCCATACATCGCCCATATTTCTATCCAGCACCTCTTTGGATGCTGCCAGCGCAAGCGTCTGACCGGGAGCTGCAACTCTGGAGGTTACCTGATCCGATAACTGAATCGTGCGCTTCACCATCAAACGTGTATCAAATATGGAAGCTATTTGTCCATAATATTCAAGTCTGGCAACCACATCAGTACTACCATCGTCTAGTGGGATATCTAACAGATTATCGGGATCATTTTCACCCGCAAAGCTCTTACGCACGCCCAGGCCAGCGACCAAGCTACCATATTCCCCCTTATAAAAACGCCATAAAGCACCAAGCAGCACAGTGCCCATATCACTTACTTTGGTGTTCTGGACCGGTTTATAGCCATAACCGAAAGCAGGGTTGGATAAAATACTTTTTATATCCGTAGCAGTCATCGCCTGTGCTGCTCCGCCACCTACAGGAGCAAATGGATAATTGGTCGGACCAATCGGGATAAGCGGATTATAAAGTGGGTTCCAGCCAATATTTCCCCCGGCGACAGAAAAATTCACACTGGTTTTGCTCTGCCCAAAATTACTTATGACGCCAATCGTAATGTCTTCAGTTAATCCATAACCCATCGTAACCTGAGCGACCTGAACACCAACTTGAGCAGATAGTGATGATATCCCCAATGATGCCGCAGGGCCAAGAAGAGCAAGAGACGGGAAAACCTGCGTATTTAAATTTATACCGCTGAATTCACTACCAAAGGCGCTCTTGTTTCCATCGTTATCATATGTATTGCTAAACCTGATATCATGCGCTTCCATCTGGACAATCCACTTGCCTTTCGGTGCAATATATACCAGCGCATGCCGCGATGCCGTAGAAATTTCCGGTCTCTTTTCTGCGTGAATCACTGGTGATGCCAACAAGCTTAGCAAAGCTGCCAATAGTAGTATGCGTTGTTTTTTCAATCACCCCCCCTCCATGGATCAGCTTTATGCATCATCCTGATAACCGCATAAAGATGTCTTACATTTATAGACGAAAATAAGAGAAGGTCAAAGATTTAATCCATAAGGAGCTTGCACATACAAGCTTTGGTAATTTGATTACAGATGACCAATGAATTATCTACCAAGCTAGATGAACTTGGCACCAAGGTGGAAGGGCATGAAGATCGCATTCGATTCCTGGAAAGAAAAACAGCTTAACCAGAAGCTACTTGTCCATTTACCGCTGAACCAGCACATGATACGCACCTTTTTTCTAGAAAAACTTATTAATGGTTAAACTGGCGCCGGAGAAAGATGCTTTGGAGGATGTGCTCGGTGGAATCGCGGTCAGGTCTGCATTTTTCCAGTATTGCACCCACTCCAGGCCAATGCTACCTCTGACCCGGAATTTATATTCAAGCCCGCCGCCGTAACTCAAGGCGGTTTTCCACCCCTTAAATGCACCACCAACGCCTTGGTTGCGTTGCACAGTAATGCGTCCGGAAGTCGCCCCGATCAATCCATAAATCTTGAATTTACTGGTAATCGGATATTGTAATTTAGCAAAATAGGAGACGAAGTTATTCACCTGGGCGGATACCTCCAGCGGTGGAATGCTGCCCAATGTGCCAGCCGGGAATTGATGCTTCACCTTGCCAGTAAAACCTGTGCGCACTTCAATGCCGGTATATTCATACATATCTACCCCGGCTTTAACAATAGCGCCCCAGGTGGATTTTCTTATCTTCACGCCGCCAGACGGGCCAAGCTCGTCGTATTCGGTTACAACCTGCCCGCCGCCAACACTGACATACGGCACGAAATCACCGGCATGTGCAGCCGCAGCACCCTGCATAAAAAACAGCACCAAAAACGCCACCATATACTTTTTCATCTCCAACCTCCTTTTAAAGGGGACGCTACCCTTTTCCTTCCTTCTCCAACCGGGGCCGCCCCTGCGGTCGCCGCTCTAGAATGCGTCCAATCTGATTGCCCAACCGCGCCACAAAATCCTCCGCTCCGCAGGGCAATCCTTTCTCAACATGCTTGCGCAACACATCCAAGCGGCCTGCCTCTTCTTCAACCGATAACCAATCAGACCAGCCCCTGGTCGCCACAATCCCCTGATCTTTCAACAGCCGATCAGCCAGCACCGCATCATCCCGCAAACCACAATGCGCCGCCGCGCTCGACCAGCGATAATCTTCCGCCCGTTTGACCATCCCGGCCCGCACAGGGTTACGCTCCACATAACGCACCGCCGACCACAAATACGCGTCATCCAACGGCGAAGAGAAGAATCGCCCCTGCCACAAATGCCCTTTCCATCCATGCGCCCGATTGATGCGCTGGGCATAACGCATATGCAAAGGCTTCAATACCTTCTGCAAACCATCATCCGTGCGGGGAACGGCAATCAGGTGAATGTGATTCGTCATCAA
>JALUYG010000070.1 GCA_027013105.1 Mariprofundus sp. | reverse complement strand
GCACGGACTGATGATCGCGCTCTCCGGCGTGCTGCTGTTCACTCCGGGATTTATCACCGACAGCATCGGTTTTCTGCTGCTGTTTCCTCCGTTCCGGCGCTTGATCATCAGCCGACTGCTTCCCGTACAGCAGATCGACACTCCGCATCACGACGGGCGCCATAGCGGCCGGCGCCAGCCAGAGGTGATTGATGTCGAGGTGATCACACACGACCGCCATACGCATTGATCTGCTCCGGCGCTTTTGCTTGACCTGACACGCTTGATTCGATGAGATACCAGCATCAACAACACACATGAGGAGATAACCCATGAACCCTGCAACAATGACAACAACCCAACTGGCGGACGACCGCATCACTTTTCTGGGTAAAACCTACGGCATGCTGGCGCTCTGCATCGCCGCCGGCAGCATCGGCGCGTTTATGTCGATGGGGCTCGCCTTCCCTCAGGAGCATCCGTTTATGGTGCTGTTGCTGATGATGGGCGGCATTTTTCTGGTGCAGGCGGTACGCCACCAGCCCGGCATTAATTTCATCGCCCTGCTGGCCTTCGGCGCGCTGACCGGCATGGCCGTGGCGCCGCTCGTCGGCATGGTTGCCGCCAAATCCGGCACGCTGGTCACCCAGGCGTTCATGACAACTGCCGTAGCCTTTGTCGCCCTGACCGCCTACACCTTTATCTCCCGTCGCGATTTCTCTTTTTTGAAAGGCTTTGTCTGGGTCGGCCTGATTTCGATGATCGTGCTGGGGCTGTCCAATTACTTCTTCTTTCAATCACCGCTGCTGGCGCTGGGCATGTCCGGCATGGGCGTGTTGCTGTTTTCGGCCTTCATCCTCTACGACACATCCACCATTCTGCGCGACTACCCCAACGATGAATATATCGCTGCCGCCCTCACCCTCTACCTGGATGTGTTCCTGCTGTTTGAACATATCCTCTCCCTGTTCGGCATCCTCGGCGACGATTAGGCAGCGCCCCATTTATCAGCCCCGCTGCAATCCACCTGCAATCAATCCGGTGCGGTCCACATAGCTGGGCCGCATTTTTGTTTGAGCCCGATTCCCGCCAGGTCTAGCCTCGCCGGTTTGACACGGTAACATACCTGCTGCAGATGTGTTGTTTGTTTCAGGTGAATGACAGCAAGATACATCCAGGAGTTGAATATGATCGATAAAGCGCTAATGGAGATTCTGGTTTGCCCGAAATGCAAGGGCCAGATCCATTACAACAGCGACAAAGACGGCCTCGTATGCGACGCCTGCCAACTCGAATATCCGATCCGCGATGATATTCCCGTCATGCTGATTGACGAGGCCAAAACACTTACCGCTTAAACTGGCGCCATCATGGTGAAATGCGTGAAGTTTCTCTGCTACCTGATCCGCCTGCTGCCGGTGCGGCTGGCTGGCGCCATGGGTGCAGGCTTGGGACGCATGGCCTATCTGCTCGATTCACGCCATCGCCACATCGCCACATCGCCATGCGCAATCTGAATCGCGTCTATCCGGACAAGCCGGAAACATGGAAACGCAAAACCTGCCGCGAATCCTTTGCCGAACTGGGCAGAACAATCTTTGAACTGCCGCATGTCTATCTGCGCTCCAAAGATTTCCTGCTTTCCCGCATTGAAATCAAAAACCACGCAGCGCTGCTAGAGGCCGAAGCCCGAAAAAAAGGGGTTATCCTGGCCGCCTGCCATCACAGCAACTGGGAACTGGGCGCACTCTGTTTCTCCATGATCGGACATACCACCGACATTATCTATCGCACCATACGCCAGCCGGCGTTGGATCAGTTTGTACTGCAGGCGCGTGAACGCTTCGGCGCCATCATGCACCCCAGGCATAACGGCCTGCGCTGGATGCCACGCGCCCTGAAAAGCAATCACTGTATCGCGGTCATGGTGGATCAGCACCTCTCCAATGGCGCGCCGGTGCCGTTTTTGGGGCATGAAGGCCGCACCACCACCATGCCTGCTCTGTTCAGCAACAAATACCATATGCCTGTGGTCGGCGTGGCGCTGCACCGAATCGGCAGAGGCTTCAGGTTCTGTCTGGAATTCTGGCCGATACCGATGCAGGCGCAGGCCACAAACGAAATCGACTGCATGCAGACGATCTGCGACAGCTTTGCACCAGTCATCCACCAACGCCCGGAACTGTGGCTGTGGCTTCACCGCCGCTGGCTCTATCTCGATGAAATGGAGCAGAATGAACAACCGTATAATATACAGGGGCAGACATGAGCCTGCACAAACCTGTCGATAATATTCGCTGGCAATCGTCGCAAAAACTGTCGTTGAAGGCATGGTCGCAAAAACAGTTAAACAGTGAACGGGAGCAACTGGAGCGCTCGATCCTGCCGCTGCTGCAACGCTACGCCAAAGCCTACCCAGAGGATGCATCTATTCTGGAAGTCGGCTGCGGCCCGATCTGCATCACCCGGCTGCTACCGCAACATCATAAAACCTATCTTGACCCGCTGGTCGATGATTACCGTCGCATGTTCCCCGGCGAGTTGCCGGAAGATGGCGACTATCTGCCCACGGTGGCCGAGCACATTCCCAAACCGGATGACAGCTATGAGTTGATTGTCTGCCTGAATATGATCGCCCATGCCCAGAACCCGGAGCTGGTGCTGAATGAAGTGGAACGCCTGCTGAAGCCGGAGGGCACATTCATTCTAACCATCCGCACGCACAGCCAGCTGGAGGCCCGGATGCACTATTGGGCCGTGCGCCTGATCCCCTATCTGTGCAGCAAAACACGGCCCTACTACTACGCACGCGCCGGCATTGTCCGCACGCTGGAGCGCCACTTCAACATCGCAGAAGATATTGTCCGCAAAGCGCGCAGGCTTCCGCTCCCCTTCTGCAAACGTGAAAAGCATATCTTTGTCTGCAGGCCGCTGGACAGTAAAAAACAGCCCGTGGCATGAAGCCTGTATCGCATCTGCTATTGATGCCGCCCAACTGGATTGGCGATGCAGTGATGGCCCAACCGGCCATGCGCGCCATCTGCCTGCACTACGCCCGCCACTGCGACGACCTGCAGATTTCAGTCTGCGGTCGTCCCTGGTTGAATGAGCTGCTGCCATACCTGAATCTGCCCGGTGCAGAATTCCGGCCGCAAATCCCCAAAGCGGACACTGCATTTCTCTTTCCCAACAGCTTTCGCTCCGCCCTGCAGTGCCGGCAGGCGGGGGTGAGGCAGCTGATCGGTTATCGCGGCCAGTGGCGCAAGCTGCTGCTCAGCCGCGCGCTGCCCCACCGTATCAGCCTGAAAAACGAGCACCATCGTCGATTTTATCTCGATATCGCCAACCAGATGGATATTCCGGCCGAGCAGGCGGACGTCCGCCTGAGTAAACCTGCCGGCGCTGAAGCTGCCGGTCATGCCGCCATGCAGGCGCAGGGGCTGGATTCAAATCGCGTCATTTGCATCGCCCCCGGCGCCCAGTTCGGCGCAGCCAAGTGTTATCCCGCCGAGGCTTACCATGCCGTTGTCAGCCAACTGGCCGCAGCCGGGTGGCAACCGGTGATTCTGGGCATGCCCGAAGATCAACAGGTCGGCCAGCAGATTCTGGCCGATATTACCACGCCGCACTGGAATGCGACCGGAGCGACCA
>JALUYG010000069.1 GCA_027013105.1 Mariprofundus sp. | reverse complement strand
AAAGGCGGCGTGCGGATTGGCCTTCATGGCATAAAAAACCTCGACGCCGGCCGGCATCATGCCGGTAAGGCGGCTGATTTTTTCACGCATGGCCGTGGTATCATAGATATAACAGTTCACTGTTGCGCCGTCGCCGGCCATCTGCGCCAGTCGCTGCTGCACGTTTGTCGGTATCTGCATGGCTAAATCCTGACGGCGCGCAATCTGCGCGCAAGCTCGGCGGCGCAATCCGGCCCGTCCACCAGTGCAGCGCGAATATAACCGCGCCCCGGATTCACGCCATGTTGATCCTCCGCCGCCAGATAGGAGCCGGGCAGAATGGTCACCGCCTGCTGCTTGAATGCGGCGACAGCAAAGGCCTCGTCATCCTCCACCGGCAGCCAGACAAAGAATGAGCCGGCCGGAATCTCTCCACCATAAATATCGAAAAAAGCTTTCAGGCTCTGGCGATAAATTTCCAGATGTTGCTGCACATGCGTTTCATCCGACCAGGCAGCGGCGGCAACGGCCTGCAGCGGCAGCGGCGTCGCCGGGCCGGTATAGCTGCGCAGTTTGGTAAAGCGGCGGATCAGCTCGGCATCGCCTGCAATCAGGCCGGAACGCATGCCCGGCAGGGCCGAGCGCTTGGAGAGCGAGTTCATCACCAGACAGCGACTGAAATCATGCCGCCCCAGCGATGCTGCGACTTGCAACAGGCCGACCGGTTTATCCTGCCAGTAAATTTCCGAATAGCACTCATCCGAGACAATATAAAAATCGTATTTGTCGGCCAGTTCCAGCAGACGGGCGAAATAGTCGCTATCGGCGATCCAGCCGGTCGGGTTGGATGGCGAGCAGACATATGTCAGCGCCGTGTTTTCCCATACCGGGGCCTCGACAGCATCGAGATCCGGCGCGAATCCATGATCCGCCGTGCATGGCAGAAAAACAGGTTCGCCGCCAGCCGTCAGCGCCGCCCCCAGATAGATCTGATACATCGGGTTGGGCATCAATACATAGGGTTTTTTCTTCGCCTCCGGGTTGATCAGGGCGTGCGCAATGGCAAACAGCGCCTCGCGGGTGCCGTTGGCGGAGAGCACCTGGGTGGCCGCATCGATGTGCGTCAGGCCGTATCGCCGCTGCAGCCAGTCGGCGATCGCCTGACGCAACGCCGGCGAGCCGATGGTGGAGGGGTATTTGGAAAAGCCGTTCAGACTGGCGGCAATGGTATCCGCAACAAATGCCGGCAGGGGCAAGCGCGGTTCGCCGGCGCCGGCGTCAATCGGCGCGACATCGGCATTGGCCGTGCAGCCGGACAACAGCGCCTTCAGCCGTTCAAACGGATATGCCCCCAGCCTTGCCAGTCGAACCTGGTCGGATTGCGCAGCCTCTCTCACTTGTGAAACAGATCCTCGCCACGCACGCGCATCATTTTGCTCCACGGACCGAGGTTGCCGGCCGCATCGACGGCGCGAATACGAAACAGAAACTCTTTTTTGCTGCTCAACTTCAGCATTTTGACCATTTTTCTGTTCACCTGTCGAGGCATCGGCGCCTGATCGACAAAGCGACGCCAGAAGCCGGGACACTTGCAATAGGGGTCGATCAAGGTGCGATCAATCTGGTAACCGACGCCGGCCGGGTTGCCGCGGAGTTCGAAACTCAGGCGCATGCCGGTGCCGACTGTTTCATATTGCAGATTCACAACCTGCGGCTTCGCAACATTGTCGCCAACCGGTTGCGGCATCTCCTTGCGGCCGCAGCCAAACAGGGCGAGCGCCATCAACAGAAATAACCATGTGCGCCGCTGATGTGACATTGATTTCATGCTCTTTCCAACCTCTCTCGCCATGCTGCGACCTGACGGCGCACCTGTTCGGGCGCGGTGCCGCCAATGTGATCACGCGCCGCCACGCACGCTTCCACAGACAGTGCGCGCACCATATCGACATTCAGTTGCGGATCAATGTCGGCGCAGGCTTCGGCATCCATTTCATGCAGCTCAATCTGTTGATGAATACAGTAGGCCACCGATTTTCCGACAATGGCATGCGCTTCACGAAACGGCACGCCGGCGCGCACCAGCGCATCGGCCAGGTCGGTGGCCGTGGCAAAACCGGAGGCGGCCGCCTGGTGCATGGCCTCCCTGTTCACCTGCATGCCCGGCAACATATCGCCGAACACGCGCAGACTGCCCTCCAGATTGTCAAAGGCGTCGAAAATCGCCGTTTTATCTTCCTGCATATCTTTGTTGTAGGCCAGCGGCAGCCCTTTGACCGTGGTCAGAATGGCCACCAGACCGCCGATGATGCGGCCGGACTTGCCGCGCACCAGTTCCGGCATATCGGGATTCTTTTTCTGCGGCATGATGGAGGAGCCGGTGCAGAAGGCGTCCGGCAGATCGATAAAACCGAACTGGGCGCTCATCCACAGAATCAGCTCCTCGGAAAAACGCGACAGATGCACAGCGCAGATCGAGGCGGCGGCCAGCAGCTCTATAATATAGTCGCGGTCCGACACGGCATCGAGCGAGTTGGCGGTCGGCGCATCGAAGCCGAGTTTTTTTGCTGTCGCCTGACGATTGATCGGAAAGGTGGTGCCGGCCAGCGCCGCCGAGCCGAGCGGGCACTGGTTCATTCGCTTGCGGGCATCGAGAAAGCGGCCGGCGTCGCGTTCAAACATCTCGACATAGGCCAGCAGATGGTGCCCGAGCGTTACCGGTTGCGCCGTCTGCAGATGGGTGAAGCCCGGCATGATGGTATCGGCATGCGCATCGGCCAGTTCCACCAGCACCGACTGCAGACGACGGATTCGGGCCACCATGCCATCTGTACGGCGGCGCAGATACAGCCGCGTATCGGTGGTGACCTGATCGTTACGGGAGCGGGCCGTATGCAGCCGCTTGCCTGCATCGCCGATTTTTTCGGTCAGGCGCGCTTCGATATTCATATGCACATCTTCCAATGCAATGGTGAATTCAAACTCGCCGCTGTCGATTTCACCGCTGATCTCATCGAGCCCGCGCAGAATGGCATTCAAATCCTGCTGCGACAGGATCCCCTGCTCGCACAACATGCGGGCATGCGCTTTGGAGCCGGCGATATCCTCGGCAAACATGCGCGCATCCACATCGGTGGATGCATTAAACGCTTCGACGAATTCATCAGTGGGGGATTCAAAACGACCGCCCCATGGTTTTTCAGACATATCAGACACCTGCTCTATACACATGAGTAATAACATGCGCGTTGGATGCGGCAACTATAGCCATGCCGGTTTGCTACGGGAACAGTTCTCACTGAAGTGCAACGGCGCATCAATAGTGCGGCGGCGGCACTTCCTCTTCCGGGCGGGCAATGTCATGATCGCCGGACTGCTTCAAATGCTGACGCAACTGCGCCACAGCCTTCTCCAGCGCATCAAGCTGCTGCTGCTGGCTGGTGACCACTTCGTTTAATTGCGCAATGATGTGATCCTGATAGGAAATTTTGGTTTCCAGTTCAACGATGCGATGTTCCATGCGACGCATGCTAACCGGAACAATAGATAAATGCTGCCACGTAACCGGGGCCACCATGATAACGATTATCATTCTTGTTGACTTGTGATTTCGATAATGATTATCATTTGCGAATGGGGGGGGCGGTCATGAACATGA
>JALUYG010000068.1 GCA_027013105.1 Mariprofundus sp. | reverse complement strand
TAACATGAAACAGGCAGCGCGCCCGCATGATTTTTTTCGCCTGCCGCTCCGATTTCGACAGTTCAGGCTTCGATCATTCGATTTGACAACCGCCGCCGCATCAACTATAAGTACCTTTTCAAGAGGGGACTATTCCATGGCTGTCTATATTGTTGATGATAACCCGGACATCTGCGATTTTGTCTCGTTCCTGCTCGCCCATGAAGGTTATCGCGTGCATGCATTCTCGGATCCGGAGGAGGCGCTGACGCACATGCGGCAAAAACAGCAATGCCCCAGCATTCTGATCACGGATTATAATATGCCGAAACTCAACGGCTACGAGTTGCATCAGCAGGTTTGCCAGCAGGCCCCTGGCGTTAAAACAATTGTGATTTCAGGGAGAAATGTCGCCCATATGATCGGCCAGCTGCATTTTCTGCAGAAGCCGTTTCCCCCCGAGCATCTGGTGAAACTGGTGCATGCATTGAAGCCGGCCTAGTCGACGCGAAACCCTTCTGCGCCACGGCGCATGCCCAGCGGGCCGGTGCGGGTGGCTTCGATGATGCCAAACGGCTCCAGCGCTTCAAGAATCGCATCCAGCACATCGACTTTATCGGTAAACTCCAGAATCATGTGGCTGTCGATATGGTCGTCGAGCACCTCGCCGCCATAGCGCTCCACCAGTTCCAGCAACTCGTCGCAATGATCGCTGCAAGCCTTCACCTTGACCATCAGCATGCCGCGCTCCAGATGCACGGCATGCGAAATATCTTCAACCTTGATGACAGGAATCAGTTTGTTCAGCTGCTTTTTAATCTGCTCAATCACATGCTCATCGCCTCGCGTGACCAGCGTCATGCGACTGATACTCTTATCCTGCAGCGGCGCCACATTCAGCGTTTCGATATTGTAGCCGCGCGCCGAAAACAGCCCGGCCACGCGGGTCAACACGCCGAACTCGTTCTCCACCAGTACTGTAATCGTATGCCTCATGATAACACCATCTCGTTAAGCGCCGCGCCAGCCGGCACCATCGGATATACATTTTCCTCACGCGAAACCGCCACATCAACCAGCACGAAACGTTCGCCATCCACCTCAAATGCCGCTTTCAATGTGGCATCCAGATCCGCCACCTTGTCCACGCGCATGCCGACGCCGCCAAACGCTTCGGCCAGCTTGACAAAGTCGGGCAGTGCATCGAAATAGGAGTGCGAATAGCGGGATTCGTAGAACATCTCCTGCCACTGGCGCACCATGCCCATATAGGCGTTGTTGAGAATAATAATCACCACCGGCAATTTGTACTGGTACATCGTCGCCAGCTCCTGAATACACATCTGAATGGAAGCGTCGCCGGTGAAGATGACCACGCGCTCATCCGGCATGGCGATCTGCGCACCGAGTCCGGCCGGCAGGCCATAGCCCATAGTGCCCAGCCCGCCGGATGTCAGAAAACGGTTGGGTTTACGAAACCCGTAGTGCTGCGCCGCCCACATCTGATGCTGGCCGACATCGGTGACCACAATGGCATCCCCCTCGGTCAGCGCATGGACCTGGCGAATCACGGTCTGCGGCTTGATCGTCCCGCGCTCCGGCTGCTCAAAATGCAGCGAATCGACAGCGCGCCACTCTGCGACCTGCTCCCACCACAGCGCCAACGCCGCTTCATCAGGCTGGCCGTTCTTGCGGGCAATCTCTTCGAGCAGCTGGCCAAGCACGATTTTGACATCGCCAACAATGGGCAGATGCGCATGCACATTTTTGGAGATGGATGACGGATCGACATCGATATGAATCACCGTCGCATCGGGCGCGAACGCTTCGAGTTTGCCGGTCACCCTATCATCAAACCTGGCGCCGACCGCCACCAGCAGATCGCAGTGCGACACCGCCATATTGGCCTCATAGGTGCCGTGCATACCCAGCATGCCGAGGAAATGGCTGTCGTCATACGGCACGCCGCCAAGTCCCATCAGGGTGTTGGTCACCGGCGCGTTGAGCGCATGCGATAATTCCCTGAGCAACACTGCGCTACCGCTGGCGTTCATGATGCCGCCGCCGGAATAGATCACCGGGCGCTGGGCGGACAGCATTTTCTTGACCGCCTTCTTGATCTGACCGGGGTGACCGCTGGTGACCGGCTGATAGGAGCGCATATTGACTGCTTCCGGCCATTCAAACTCACAGATATTGATGCTGATATCCTTGGGGATATCCACCAGCACCGGGCCGGGCCGGCCGGTGGTGGCGATATGGAAAGCCTGGCGGATGATCAGCGCCAGATCTTCAACGCGTTTGACCAGAAAATTGTGTTTGGTGGCCGAACGGGTGATGCCGACCACATCGGCCTCCTGAAAGGCGTCGTTGCCGATCAACCCGGAGGGCACCTGGCCGGAAAAACAGACAATCGGCGTGGAATCGGCCAGCGCATCGGCCAGACCGGTGACCGCATTGGTGGCCCCGGGACCGGAGGTCACCAGCGCCACGCCGCACTTGCCGGAAGCGCGCGCATAACCGCTGGCGGCATGCAGCGCCCCCTGCTCGTGGCGCACCAGAAAGTGTTTGAAATGATCCTGTTTAAAGATGGCGTCATAAATCTGCAGCACGGCGCCGCCGGGATAACCGAAAATGGTATCCACGCCTTCCCGCTTCAGACATTCAACAAGGATTTCCGCACCGCTTAATTTCATAACTGATTCACTGACCCACAAGGATTTCAAGATAGCCGGGCAAGCTGCCCCCGAGCCGGAAGATGGTCAAGAAATTGCCGGAAAATCATTGCAAACACAGGGGGTATTGCCGGCAGACAAAACAGATGCACATGCCCGTTTTTGGCGTCAATGACTGCTTAAAGGTGCCGGGTCATCAAGATCGCATCTTCACGATTGCCGTGGATGTCGGGGGCGTAATAGTTTTTTCGATAACCGACCTCTTCAAAGCCCAGCCCGGTGTAAAGTTTTCTGGCGGCATGGTTGGATTGGCGCACTTCCAGCGTGATGGTGCGGAGATGGTGACGGTTCGTTGCTGCAGACGCTGTCAGCGCTGCTGTCATGCGGCTGGCAATGCCCTGCCGCCGGTAATGCGGCGATACGGCGATCTGCATAATCTGGATTTCATCGAGGATGGTCAGGCTAAGCAGATAGCCGACAGCTTCGCCTTCAGCCTCGCAGAGCAGCAGATCGTAGCCGGATTCCAGCGCCGAAAACAGCGACTCCCGCGACCAGTATTCGGAGAAATTCTCCCTGTTCAGCCGGTATGCCGCTTCGAGATCGGCCAGCCCGCCCTGACGCAGCGCGAGAGTCATGATCCGCGCCTGAAGTCAGGCCGCTTCCGGAACCTCAACCTGCTCTTTCCAGCCGCAACCCTCGCTGGCACATACATGCTCCGTGCCGCGCCGCTTGGTCACCTTGACGGTGACAAACGGCGCATGGCATTGCGGACAGGCGCGATCGATCGGTTCATTCCACAGTGCATTTTTGCATTTGGGATAGGCCGAGCAGGAATAAAACACTTTTCCGCGCCGCGACTTCTTCTCTAAAAACGTGCCTTTGCCGCACTGCGGACAGGTGATGCCGGTATCTTTCGGCTTTTCCAGCGGCTGGATGTTTTTGCATTTCGGATAGGCTGAGCAGCCGAGGAATTTGCCGTAACGCCCTGCTTTAATCA
>JALUYG010000067.1 GCA_027013105.1 Mariprofundus sp. | reverse complement strand
CAACCGATCGGAGCTGGCGTTTCTGCTGCTCGATGGCCTGGCCACCATCAGCCTGTTTGCAGCGATATTGATGCCGGCCAATCTGATTTCTCAGGGCTTTTATCTGCGGCTGGCGCGGCTGTTTCGCGGCATGTATCTGCTGCGCATGCTGCGCATTTTCCGTTTTCTCACCCACGATACCTTTGTCTACTCCCTGCCTTTTGCGCTGGCTGTAGTGGCGCTGGCCGGCATCGGCCTGGCGGTGGAGCGAGTGGGGCTGTATGTCGGCATTGTGCTGTTGCTGGAGCTTCTGTGCCGGGGCGTGTCGATTGCCAAAGTGCTGCCGAAAGGCGCGCGGCGCAAGGCGGAGCAGGCATTTTTGCCGCTCGATCTGGTGGCGTCGGTGGCTGTGCTCGGGTTGATTCCGGGGCTGTCGCCATTCTGGGTGCTGCTGCGGCTAGCGCGTTTCCTGATTATGCTCAATCCGGTCGGCAATATTGCCAGAGCGGTGAACAAGGTGGCGCGCATGGCCGAGGTGCGCAGCGAGGTGAGCATGCTCATGGGCATGCTGATCACGCTGCTGGTGATCGGCTCGCTGTCGGTGATCTACCTCTATCCGGCCATGGATATTAATGACGACGGCAGTATGAATATGGCCGACTATGCGCCGTTCCAGATTATCCTGTTTGTGTTCCGGCTGATTATGGATCCGGGGGCGGCGCCGCCGATGGCCTATTCGCCGTGGCTGGTGGGGTTGACGGTGATACTGGTGATGGCCGGGGTGTTCTTCTTCGCCCTGCTGGTCGGGCTTGGCGCCAATGTGATGCAGTATCTGCTGCGCGAACTGGCCAATTCACCGCTGTCGGCGCGTGAACATATGATATTTGTCGGCGGCAACGCCCAGGCTGTCACCATTCTGAAACAGCTGGATCGGTTATGCGCGCGTATGCGGCGTTCGTTTCCATCGGTGTGGCTCTTCTTTGGCGAGCCGCTGGCCGATGCGCGCAGCATCGGGCGCTGGTTGACGGTGCGTCAGGTGGAGAGCGGCGAGCGAGGGTTGATTGATCGCTTTAATCTCAGCGGGATTCGCCAGCTGTTTTTCTTTATGCCGGCAGAGGGTGGAGAAAAGCAGCAGGATGTGGTGGATATGCACCACCTCAAGCGCGATGCCGGAGTCGAAGGCATGGTGGTGGCGGATGCCGCGCTGACGCCGAAACTGGATGCGTTATACCGGCACTCGTTGCAGATGCCGGTGCTCGATTCCGCCTCGGTGGCGGCGCGCATGCTCTATCAGATGCACCACTGTGTTCACATGCCGGCGCTGGGGATGCGATTGCTCGATGTGGTAGAGGGTGAAACCGGCCTGTTTTCGCTGGCTTGGCCAATTGCCATCGAGCCGCAGGGTGGCGCGGTGATGGTCAATCACGACGGTGCCGGCGTGGAACTGGAGCAGTGGTTGACGCACTGCTTTGCTCAGGGCGTCAATTTGCTGGCGGCGATGAATGAGGATGGCGAGCCGGTGCTGTTTTCCGATCTGATGCGGGCCAGAGAGGCGCAGCAATTCAGCGATCTTATTGCGATTGGTAATACGCCGACGCTGTGGCCCGGCATCATGACTCGGGCGTTGACGCAATCCTCCGAAACGCACGAAAATCGACTCAAGGCGTTCACCTGGCCTGAGACATGGGATCTCTCCATGATCTTTCTCGGTTGGCATCACGGCCTGCCGGCCATGGTCGAAGAGATGGCGCTGAATCACCATAAACTGAACGTGCATGTGTTCAGCACAGCCGATGAGGCGATGCTGACGCGGGCCAACCGGCAATTGCACGATGTGGCCGAATCGGCGGCGGAACATTGCGAATTAAAGGCTTCGGTGCATGCCTGGGACGGCATGGATATGGCGGCGCTGGAGGCGCAGCTGCGCGGTTGTAAGGTGATGATGTTCTACCCGGAGGATCGGGGCGGCGACAATGAAGATTCGGTGCTGGAGCTGTGGTATCACGAGGCGGCGCGCATGTTGGCGGCGCGCAAGGCCAAAGCCAAATGGTGGACGCCGCCGAAACTGATGGTGCTGCCGAGAAAGGGGGGGCATGTCGGCGGCTTTGTGCGGGCGTCGCAAGATTATCCGCTGCTGGAAACGCATGTCGGCTCGCCCGATGCCTTCCATGATGTGCTGATGGCAAGGCGTTTGCTTAATGAAGCATGCAGGCATTTTGATGCCGAAGCCAGCGCCCGCCAGGATCAGGTGTTTCGCTTTGTCGATGCGTTGTTGGGCGATACGGTGCTGGTGGAGAGCGTGACGACGGATCGTCTGCTCGATGTCAGCCACCATGGCGCTGCCGACTGGGTGTCGGCGTATCGGGAATCGTTGCGCAGAGGCTGGTTGCTGATGGGCTATCTGATGCCGCAGATCGGTATGCAGGATCGTAACGCCTTCGAAATGCTGGATGCGGCATTTCCGGCGCAACAGAAGGAGCATGTCAGCGGCATGTATCTGCTGGCCGGAGTGGCGGCGAATGAGATGGATTTGCCGCAGGAGAGCGCCGAGCTGCTGTTTTGCCGACGCGGCGTGCTGGCGCAGCAGGATAAGCCGAAAGCAGTGAAAAAAGCGCTGGCGGCGAAGAAGCCAAAGGTGGCAGAACAGAAACCGACAGAACAGAAGACGATTGTGAAAACGCCGGCAGCCGAAAAAACGACTCCGGCAGAACCCATTGCAGATGCAGTTGAACCGCAGGTTGCGATTGAGAAAAAAGCGAGCGAACTGCAAGTGCAAGCCGGTGACGGCGAAACAGGCGATGAAACAGACGGTAAGAAAAAATTGCCAGTTGCTTCCAAAGCTCCTGCGGCGGTAGCCGCGCCTGCCGAAGCGATAGCTACGGCAGAGGTGGTGGAGGCGTCCGGGTGGCCGCAGCAGGCTGATCCGCAGTTGCTCAGCGTGCTGCAGGCGCAGGTGGCGGGCTCGGTGCAGATGCTGGAGCAGAGCAGCGAGGATGCCTTGCTCAAGCTTAGCGAAATTCTCGATATGGATGTCGATGCGGCCGTGCAGGATAAGATCATGGCAGCGCTCACCGATCTGCAGAATATCGATCGGGTGTCGCAGCGCATGCATAATGTGGAATATGTCTTGCAGGACTGGGCTGCAGCGACGCCGCCGACAGGGCATGCGCCCGGCTGGACCGAGACAGTGAAGCGGCGCTACGTGATGGAAGAAGAGCGGCTGGTGTTGAGGGATGTTTTATCTTCATCCGCAGCATCAACTGTAGCGGCTATCGCCACGACAGATGAAAGGCAGCCTTTGGCTGCGGAAAATGCGGAAGTGGTTGTTGAAGTTGAAGGGAGCGTTGAAGCTGTTGTTGAGGAGACAGAGAACTTAGAGGACATAGAAGACGTAGGGGACGAATCCGAAGCCGTTGCTGAAAACGCTGTTGAAGCGTCGGAGGACGAGATTGAAGAAGCTGTTGAAGAGATCGTAGAAGAAACAGCAGCCGATGAGGAAGTTGTTGAGGCTGAGGCAGCAGTAGAGAAAGTAACTGGTGAAGTGGCGGAAGATGTTGACGGGGCGCCGGCTCCGGTAAAAGAGGTATTGGAGGGTGAAGTGATGGCAGATGCAGTATGGCCGAAGGTTGCCGATAAGCGGTTGATCAGGGTGCTGGAGAAGCAGGTGGAGGGTTCGGTGCAGCT
>JALUYG010000066.1 GCA_027013105.1 Mariprofundus sp. | reverse complement strand
GGGTATGCGCGTTCGTTGCCTGCTGTTATAGGTCTTACTCATGTCTAATAATGGTTGTACATACAAACAATAGGGCAAATTTTTTATGACTTCTCCAGCGTGCTTCTTGCCTCCCGCAGGGCAGTGACCAGCAGCTGAAAATGTTTGTCGCCGAGCCTTGTCCGCATGGCCTGGAATAACCCCTCACCGATCTTCTCCAGCTTCTTCTGCAGTCTTTTTCCTTCCGCAGTTGGTAATACAGCGGCAGAACGCCGGTCGGTGTTACTGGTATCGCGACGCACCAGCTGACGATCTGCCAGCGCATCCACGAAGCGTGTCACCGTTGAAGGATCAAGGTGTAGTTCCTCGGCAAGCTGTTTCTGGGATATGCCTGGCTCGCTCAGCACCAGGCGCATAACATAGGCGTGCGGCGCGGAGAGGCCGGTCTGGCGGAACTCAGATTCCCAAATGCGGTTCACTTTGCGTGTCAGCGCGTTGAGATTGAAATAGAGGCATCGTTCAAACATGGTGGTTATAATAATCAATAATGGCTGTACATACAAGTAAACATAGCTCTCCACAGGAATACGCCGAATACGCTGTGTGGGGTCTCTTGTATTTTGAAACTATGGAGGAGGCCGAAGCCTTGATTGCAAAATCGGAAGTATTGGACTGAATGATGTACTTATGTAGCGGAATCGATATCAAACTCGGTGATCCGCTCCACTTTTGCAATGAGAAATGTATAACGGTGATACCATTGATTCTGACTGCACTGTTGGGCTAGCTTGTGCTCGGTATGATCACGCCATTCCCAGGTTAATGCCAAATCTTTCCAGTAGGATACAGTGCTGTCCAGTGCATCATCGCGCGCCAATTCGACACCCAGAAAGTCTGGCTGTTGCGTCGCTAGCTCCAGCATGCGTTGAACTGTTTTCTTTTATCCTTCAGTAGTATCCGTTAATGTGGATGCAATGATGACAATGTAGTAGGAAAGTTCCAGGATAATATGTGCTATAAAATTAGGGGTGTCTGATGCTTGTGTTCCAGTGCTGGGTCGATGAATACTACGGTAACAGTCGGCCAAATCAGAGACCGGCTCTGGCGGAACAGATGTTTTCGCTCTGCCGTTTGACTATTGCTGGGCTAACTGCGGCCAGGGGTAGCCTTCTTTGCTTAAATCTTCCAGGTGTTCATCGATGGCTTTACGCCAGTTTTTCCGAGGGCTATAGCCCAGTTTTTTATAAGCATAGTCGTTCGGGCATAACCAGTCCTCACACAGGTGAATAATAGAGCGGGTCAAGAAAGGCGAGGAGCCAGGCAGGATTGGATTGAGTATTTCCATCAACCAGCCAAAGGCGTAGCCGGCGGCATAGGGGACGCTGTAAATGGGCTTGGGTACGCCGGCTTGGCTTGCGATGTAAGTGACCACCTCTCTCAGCGTCGGGAAATCCGGCCCACAGATATTGAAGGACTCATAGGCATCAAGGCCGTCAGTTGTTGTGGCGAGTGCGAATGCGTTGCCGAGATCAGTGTCAGCGACAAGCGGAAAGCGTGATTTTCCGCCGGCTAGCCAGGGAACCAAGTAGGTTTTCAGCCTGGGTACAAGTGCCGGTAGCGTGCCCAGGCGATTACCGGATCCAACGAAATGCCCCAGCCGCATGGTGATCATCTGGGTGCCACGGCCCCTGTTTTCACGCATGTAGTCGTCGACTTCGATCAGATAATCCAGATGGGGCCAAAAGCCGGTTTGCTTCTTAGGTGAGGAATCATTGTGCGGGGTGTGTTTTCTTGTGACTTCGCCGATGGCAACCGTGCTGGGCATCAGGAAGCGCTTAACATTCTGACTGATCGCTTGGTCGATCAAGTCTAGGGTGGGTTCGAAGAATCGTTCTTGCTCCAGTTTTCTGTGGCTCCACATAGAGGCCCATGTACCTGCATGGCAGATTACATCGATATTCCTGACGACCTCACGTCGGTATTGAGGATCTGTCAGGTTCCCGACTCGAATCTCACCGGAGAAGCTATCAGATAGCTTCTCCGGATTTCTGCAGGCGGCAATGCATTCGATCGATGGATGAGTAGATAATGCCTTAAGAATGTTCCCTCCCAGGAAACCTGTAGCGCCCGTGATCAGTGTGTGTTTTTTTTGTTCAGACATTTTCTTCTCCTCTTAGCGGATTGTGTGATGTCGGGAGAGTGCCGCCCCTGATTTATATATGTACCGTTTGGTATATAATATACCAAACGGTATAATAATCAAGGTCGCTATCCAGTTTGAAAGTAAAGGTAAGCCAGTGGAGCGTGGTAGGCCCCGAACATTTGATGAGGAAAAAGCACTTGATACTGCGTTGGCTGTGTTCTGGCGCAAGGGTTATCAAGGCGCTTCGCTCGCCGAACTAACTCAGGCCATGGGCATCAGCAAACCCAGTCTCTATGCGGCATTCGGCAATAAAGAGCAAATTTATCTCGCGGCACTAAAGCGTTACCGTGAGCAACAGTTGTTCAAACATGCCAGGGCCTTGGCTGCGGAGCCGGATTTGAAAACTGCATTGCGGCGTTTCTTGCGATCCGTTGCGACTATGCTGACATCTCCTGAACTACCGGGTGGTTGTATGGTAGTGACCACTGCTGTGGCTTGTGATACAGCAGCGCTGCCGTCGCGCGTGATCGCGGCTATTGGTGAGACAGTAAACCAGTCATCCTTCGGTCTGTTGCGAGAAAGGCTTGAGGTAGAGTTGATACGAAGACATTTGCCGCAAGGCACTAAGATAGAGCAATTAGCCGATCATTTCACAATCGTAATGTCAGGAATGGCTGTTGTGTCAAAGCTGGGGGTAAGTAAGCAACGGCTTTTTGATACCATTGAACATGCCTTATGTGTGATTCCGGAGAGATAAAACACAAATGGACCTTCCCCGTACGCTTTCGAACCGGCGCCTATAGCTGGAAGGCGCCCGGCTGGCAAGCCAGCGCCTTCGCGAAGCCGTTACCGATATAAATAAAGGTAGCCAAGAAAGATCCGGTTCTCGGGGCGGAGGGCGCGATCCGTCTGATGGAAAAGCTTTGGCCGGCGCTGCAATACATCGACACGTCCAGTGGCGCCCTGGGTTCAGCGGTGTATAAGACGCTGGAAGCATTGATCCCGGTCATCATCGTGGCACCTGCCGACGACAAAACGCGCAATCAATGGCTCGACCAGCTCTGGCAGGCGATAGTCGATGATGGTGTCGATTACCCCGGGTCGGTCGGTGACCGCTGAGGTGAGATTTATGACTCGGCGTACGTCGTCCGGGCGATGGATGCGGCGTCCCGGTTGAATAAAATCGATGAGGTATCCGATCAGATTCGGCAACTCGTCGCGTCGAGAGAGAGTGTGTCAATGCCGTTTGTTCGACAGGTTTTACAGCCAAGGATACAGGCACATTCTTTGTCGGTTAACGAGATGATTGCGAACCCATCATGAACAGTGAACGTGCAAACCCTGGAAGAGAAAAACACCGAAACGCGCTCCATCCACACTCCACTCGTGCTCCATTTCTGGGACAATCGTGGACAATGAGCGACAACGAAATAGAAAATTGGGGCGAAGAAAAACACTGTAAATACAGTGTCTTCCGTGGTTTTTGGTGGTCTGTGATAGTCTATAAAAATGGTGCCGAGGAGAGGACTTGAACCTCCACGGGGTTGCCCCCACTAGCACCTGAAGCTAGCGTGTCTACCAATTTCACCACCTCGGCATAGAGGTATATC
>JALUYG010000065.1 GCA_027013105.1 Mariprofundus sp. | reverse complement strand
GCCACACAGCTTTCCAGCAAGGGGGTGTAATTTTAGGGCAGGTTGGAATGGATCTTGTTCCAGTGCTTTTAAGGCAAGCGCTGTTTTTTGCTTCAGATCAGGATGTTGCCTGGCAAAGCGTTTGGCCGATTTGATAAAAGAGGGTGTCCACTCAAGCGTATACATCAGTCTTCGGAAAAGATTTCACGCATCAACTGATCGGCATCGCCTCGCTTAATCTGCCCGGATTTAGCCTCTTCAAGCGAAGCTTTGATCCGCAACTCCCATGCTTCATTCATCTCCATCATCATCTCTCTGTACCGATCTTCAGAGAGCACCACATATTGCGGGCGATTGTTTTTGATCACATGCACAGGCTCCGAGCTAATCCATTCATCCACAACAGAAATACCGCGTTTCTTAATCTCCAGCGCAGAAATGGTTTGCATATTCGACACCTCCAGTGCTAAATATAGTGCATATTATAGTGTCTCTTGATCATAGGCAAGGTCTTGTATGGATTCAGATGTCTTAATGCGCATACGCGCTTCAAGACGAATGCGTTGCATAAAAACATTGCTGATTGGCCCTGTTGTGGCTATAATTCATAATTATAGCCACAACAGGGGACTCTTATGAAAGTTGCCGTGCGCGAACTCAAGGATCATCTGTCTGAATATATCAATCGTGCTGCTGCTGGCGAAGAGGTTGTGGTCACCTCGCATGGCAAGCCGGTTGCGCGACTGGCTCCGCTGCGTGAACCTGGTGATGAGGCATCCGTGCTTGAACGGATCAGATCCCAACCATGGGTTCATGCTGGCAAGGGTGGCCAATGGCAACCGGTGATGAATCCAATGGCATCAACGCCCGGTGAGGCCTCGCTATCTGATTGGGTGCTGGAAGATCGGGGATGATTGTTTATCTGGACACATCCGCGCTGGTAAAGCTCTTTCTTGATGAGCCTGATACAAAGGTTGTCGCGGATTTATTGCAAGATGCGAGCGCAGTATTTACGCATATGATTACTTATGCCGAATCGCGTGCTGCGCTGTCTAAGGCGGTTCGCATGAAGCGGATCACAGATGAGACCTACCTTGCCTATAAAGCGGCGCTTGAGGGCTATTGGAAAAATATCGATGTCATCTCACTCAATATGGCGCATATCAGGCAAGCCGGAGCGCTTGCAGAGACGTATGGGCTGCGTGGTTATGACAGCGTTCATCTGGCTGCCGCAAAATGGCTGTTTGAACAGTCGCCAACCTTCACTTTTGCCTGTTTTGATCAACACCTCAATCAGGCCGCCAGAACTATCGGGATGCGGGTATTATCCTAGTCCGGGCTGGAATCCTCAGTTGGCACCACCCACATGGCGCAAACTCTTGATTCGCTTTGCTAAACGGAAAAAGTCTTATCACCAATAAGCCGGAAATCAGCGTTTTGGAATAGATGGTACATAATTTGCTTTCGATTGCATGGAAACAACACTGGAGTCAGACATGGCGGATGAACTGAAAATACGGCAGTTGCTGCAGGTGATGGTGGAGCGGGATGCGTCCGACCTCTACCTGATGGCAGGCGCGCCGCCCGGCTATCGCATCAACGGGGTGATTCGTCGGCTTGGAGACACCGAAATCAATCCGGTCACCGTGGAGCGGCTGGCCGATAAGTTGATGAATGAGCAACAGAAAGTCGATTTTGCCACCGAGATGGAGATGAATCTCTCCGCCGCAGTGGCCGGGCTGGGCCGTTTTCGCGTCAATGTTTATCGCCAGCGCGGCACGGTCGGCATGGTCATTCGCCAGATTACGACCGAAATCCCCACCATCGATGAGCTGAAACTGCCCGCCATCTTTAAAGATATCGCCATGAGCAAGCGCGGTCTGGTATTGATGGTTGGCGCAACCGGTTCCGGTAAATCGACCTCGCTGGCGGCCATGGTGGACTGGCGCAACAGCAATCAGGCCGGGCACATTATCACCATCGAGGATCCGGTCGAGTTCATGCATCCGCACAAGAAATGCTATGTTACCCAGCGTGAGGTGGGTTCCGACACCGTATCGTTTCGCAATGCGTTGAAAAATACGCTCAGGCAGGCGCCTGATGTGATTCTGCTCGGCGAAATTCGGGATCGAGAAGTGATGGAGCACGCCATCGCCTTTGCTGAAACGGGGCACCTGGCGATGGCGACGTTGCATGCCAACAACGCCAATCAGGCGCTGGATCGCATACTCAACTTTTTTCCCGAGGAGCAGCATCAGCAGGTCTATATGAACCTGTCGATGAACCTGCGCGCCATTCTGTCGCAGCGGCTGGTCAAAAGCGTGGATGGCAAACGCGCCGCCGCGATCGAAATCCTGGTCAACACGCCGCGCATTGCCGATCTGATTCTCAAGGGCGATGTCAGCGCCATCAAGGAGACGATGGAAGCCGGCGAACAGCACGGCATGCGCACCTTCGATCAGGCGCTCTTTCAGTTGTGGCAGAGCGGTAAAATCAGCGAGTTTGAAGCGCTCAGAAATGCCGACTCGGTCAACAATCTGAGACTGAAGATCAAGATGGCGACCATAGGCGGAACGGGCGACGGCGATGATGGCGCTGCCAGCGTGGATGATATTCTCAAGCACGATGATGACGATAAAGAGGGTGGACTGGAGTTGTCGATTTGAGCAGAGCTGGTGCCGCCGGAAGCCAACAAATTGAGCTACAGATGAACGCGGATGAACGCAGATAAGCATCCAAAGCATGGCATTGCTTGTTGTTACTTTGCGAAACTCACGGCTTTGCCTGAGCCAATGAGGAGGTAGGATCCGGCACTGTGATGAAAGGTGATGCGGGTGAATGCGATGCGGCGTTGTCGCGCATTGATTGTATTCAGATTCGAGGGAGAACGTTTTTCGTCAAGCGCGATGATCTGATCGACCCGCTGTTGAGCGGCAATAAATATCGCAAGCTGTATCGCCTGATGCAGGTGGAATGCGGGCAATGTCAGCGTATTGTTTCTTACGGCGGCACGCAGTCCAATGCCATGCTCTCGATTGCCGCGCTTTGTCACCAAAAAGGCTGGCAATTCCACTATACTTGCAAACCGGTGCCGGAACGGCTCCAACATCACCCGTCAGGCAACCTGAAAATGGCGCTGGAGTTCGGTATGCAACTGCATGAAGTGGCGCATGACGAATATGAAGCGGCCATCCTCGCCCTGCAATCACAATGCGATGAGTTGTCATTGTTCGTGCCGCAGGGTGGCGCAGATCCGATGGCGCAACAGGGCATTGCTGTTTTGGCGCAGGAGATCAGCCTGTGGCGACAGCAGAACAAGGTTGAAATGCTCTATGTGGTGACGCCATCAGGCACTGGCACAACCGCCTTTTATCTGGCGATGGCATTGCCGGATGCGACAGTACTGACGACGCCCGCTGTTGGCGATAAAGACTATCTGCTGGCGCAAATGCGCCGCCTTGGCGCAGCGCCGGCCAACCTGAAGATTTTGCAAAGAAGCAAAAAATACCATTTCGCCAAACCGTATCCCGAACTGTTTGCCATCTATGAGGAGTTAATTGACGCCGGTATTGAATTCGATCTGATTTATGGCACGCTGATGTGGCGCACCTTACTCCAGCACATCGATCACTTTGAAGGGACTATTCTCTATGTTCATAGCGGTGGCCTGACCGGCAATGAAACCATGCTGGCGCGTTACCGCCGCCAGGGTTTCATTGCATCATGAACTGAAAAAAGCGATGAAGGCGCGATGATGCCTCACCCGTCATAACCGGAACAATAGAACCGTGAACCACAAAAACAGTGTGAAGCTCCGGATATGCCGGATCGGGATAATCAGGCGCGTTCCATGAATTCGCCGGTTTCCGTATTGACGCGCACTTTGGTGCCGGGTTCGAGATAGGGGGGCACCATGATGGACGCGCCGGTTTCCAGTTTGCCCGGCTTATAGGAGCCGGTTGCGGTCTGCCCCTTGATTGAGGCCTCACATTCGACCACCTCAAGGACCACTGCCTGCGGTAGTTTGACATTCAGTGGGCGATCTTCATGAAATTCCACTGTCACCATGCTCTCCGGCAGCATATACGGCAGTACGTTTTCCAGCATCTCCGCGCTGAGCGTAATCTGCTCATAGGTTTCCATATCCATAAAATGAAAATCGCTGCCATCGGCATAGAGGTATTGCATCTCACGCTGCGACAATACGACGCGATCAACTTTTTCAGTGGAGTTGAATCGCTTGTTGGTTTTGGTGCCGGTTTCGATATTGCGCATCTCCAGTTGCATGCAGGCTACGCCCTTGCCCGGTGTGACATGCTGGGTTTTCATAATACGCCAGAGTCCATTATTCCATTCCAGAATGTTGCCGACACGGACAGATACGACATTAATGAGCATGATAAACCTCTTGTGCATTGATTTTGGTGTTGGCGAACAGGCGGGCGCCAAATTGCTGCAGGACCGCGAACATAGCCATTTGAACCATTTACGGCAACAATTGGCGCATGCCGACACTTCAGCAATCCATGGACGCCTTCATCCGCCATTACGCCTGCCACGGCCCGGAACAACTGCCTGTGACGGAGTGTATGGAGACGCTGGCGCTCTACCTGATTCACTACTCCGACCTGTTCGATGATCCGGAGTTGCCGGACGAAGGCGAATATGCCGAATGGGAAGAAAATCTCGAAGCCCATATGAACGATCTGCTGCAAGGCGATGTCGAGCCGGCCGGCGATCTCGGCCAACTGCCGCTCACTGCGCTGGATCCGGAACACCTGCGCGATTTTCTGGGCTGGTTTCTGTTGCGGGAGTCGGGCGATGGTGAGATTATCAGGCTATACGCCGACAGTCTGAGGGCATGGATCGATTACGTTTCCGGCCGCGGCTGGTGGAATGAGGCCGAGTCGATCGGGTTTTCCGGCATACTGGATGCGGTGGCGACGGCGGCGACTCGCGTGGCGCGCTTATCGCTGGTGCTGTTCCATTTTGTGCGCTCCGGCACCGGCGTGCCGCCGCGCCTGCGAGGATTGCGTTTTAGCCGCTTTATTGAAGGCCATGCCCGTGTGTCCGGTATCAAAGATGGCGGATTATATTTCTGCTTCGACAATCAGGGTGAAACGGTGGGGCCTGTCTTGCTGCCCCGGCCGATCATGGCGTTGGTGGAAACCGGCGATGTGTTCGATGTTGAGATGGGGCTCAGGGGCGATAGCTGGGTGATGGTTGATATCGGCCCGATCTATCCCGGCTGCGTCTATGTGGAGGTGGAAGAGTATCAGGGCTTTGAGAAAATTTCTTAGGAAGCTCTGAACAGCTCAGCGCGTCCATTGGCCAGGCCTGGCCTCAGGCGGGTTGAGCCGTGACAATAATCTCTACGCGACGGTACCACGGGTTTTTCTGGGCGATGTTACTGGCCGGCAGAAAAATCGGCCTGCCCGCGCCTCTGGCGCTGACGCCGGAATCGCCGACGCCCTGTTGGCGAAGATAGTTGGCCACAGCGCGAGCGCGCTGCTCGGACAGGGCTCTGTTGGCTTTGATCGATGAAGCGTCATTGGCGTATGCCACAACAGCAACGGTGGAGTGACCGTGTTTCTTCACAATGCTGGCCACATCACCCAGCACCTGACGACCCTGCCTGCTCAGTTCGGCAGAGCCGGCGGGAAATTCCGCGCCGCCTTCCATGCTGATTTTCAGCCTATCCGGCGCTACCCGCCGGACATAGACCTCGCCACTTTTACTGCTTTTAGAGAGGCGGATGGCTTTCTCCTGCTGATTCATATGTTCCACAATCAGATCGCCAGCCACATAACCGGCGGCGGCGCCGGCCAGCGCACCGGCGGCGGCAAAGCCGGACGTGTCGCCCGCACTGGCGGCGGCAGCGCCTGCGCCCGCCCCAATACCTGCGCCGACCACCATCATGACTGCGATAATTTGTCTGTCTTGCCTGCTAAGAGGGTGATGATTCGGCGCACAGGAGGCGGCCAGTATCAGTAGCAGGCATAAAGCCGAACAGGTGCGCAGCATCTTCATGCCTCTTGGTCGTATGCTGTTCGGTTTGTTTACATCCAAGTAGCCTGTTGCAGCGGTGCAACTCGGAGTAATGTGCGTTCTGTATGCTTATGTCGTAAAGGCGGTGTTAATGATCTGCTCCGCCTTTTCGCCGGGCACCGGCGGGCTGAACAGGTAGCCCTGAATCAGGTCGCAGTTCAGCTGTTTGAGAAAATGCAGCTGTTCGCTATTTTCCACCCCTTCGGCGACCACGCCAAGCCCCAGCGCATGCGCAAGCTGAATGATCGCGGAGGTAATGGCGGCCTCCTGTTGGTCGCCCGGCAGATCCATGATAAAAGAGCGATCCACTTTCAATACATCGATCGGAAAGCGGTGAAGGTAGGCCATGCTGGAGTAGCCGGTGCCGAAATCGTCAATCGAGATCTTCACGCCCATTTTTTTCATCTCACCGAGCGCCAGCATGGCGGTATCGGCATTCTGCATCAGCACGCTTTCGGTGATCTCAAATTCAAGATACGCCGGATCCATGCCGGTTTCGCAGAGAATGTCGCGTACGTCTGCCAGCAACTGGCGGTCTGTAAACTGGTGACAGGAAAGGTTGACGGAGATGGGGACCGCCCCGTAACCAGCCTTGCGCCACGCCTGATGCTGTCGGCAGGCTGTTTTGATGACCCATTTTCCCATCGGAATAATCAGCCCGGAGTCTTCGGCGACGCCAATAAAATCGAGCGGCGGAACCATCCCCTTGTCGGGGTGAATCCATCGCACCAGCGCCTCAAACCCCGATGTCTTCAGCGTGTCGGCGTCCACTTTGGGCTGATAAAACAGCGTCAGCTCATCCTGTTCAAGCGCCCGGTATAGCTCGGCTTCAAGCTGGAGACGGTTCTGGTTTTGCATGCGCAAGTGATCATCGTAAAAGAACAGGCCGTTACGGCCGCTGGCTTTGACCTGATGCATGGCGGCTTCGGCCTGCTTAAGCAGCGTATCGATATCGTCGCCATCATCCGGGTACATGGCGATGCCGATACTGGCGGTGACCATAACCTTGTTGCCAGCCAGAATGAACGGCTCATTCAGGCTGTCCAGAAGACGCCGGGCGACCATGTTTACATGCGAAGCATTGCCGACGCCGGTCAGCATAATGGTGAATTCATCGCCATCGAAGCGGGCCAGGGCATGCTTATCGCCGCTGCGTTCGGCGGCCGCCAGATCGGTCGCCCGGATACTCTGTTGCAGACGAGAGGAGACCTCCTGCAACACTGCATCACCGGCGACATGGCCGAGACTGTCGTTGATGCGTTTAAAGTGATCCATATCCAGAAACAGCAGACCGATGCGATGATCATTGCGGCGGGCGAGATGAATGGCCATGCTCATATGTTCCCTGAACAGCATCCTGTTGGGCAGTCCGGTGACCTGATCGTGGAAAGCCAGCTTATGAATCGCCGCATCGGTTTTTTCACGTTCGCTGCGCATGGCGACGCTGGCGCGCAGTATATAACGCAACCGATAACAGGTAAGCTGCCAGTTGGTCGGCAGTGCAATGATATCGGTGAAGCCGCTATTGTATGCCTGCCCGGCAATATCCATATTGTTCTCCGACAACATCAGAATGGTCGGAATATCGACGCCGCCGGGCTGCGTGCGCAGGCGCCGGAAGAAGGTGATGCCATCCATATCCGGCATATTGGCATGGATCAGCGCCAGCGATGGCTTCTGTTCGATGCATAACTGCAGCCCCTGCTCGCCGGAATCGGCGTGAAGCAGATCAAACCCCGCCTCGCTGATGACCTGTCGCATCGGCGCTGGCGCCGCCGCATCCGGGGCGACCATCAACATGGTTTCCAGTTGCATCATCTGTTGCAATTCCTGATGTGCAAGATAAACAGCCATGAAAAAGTAATGAGCAAGAGCTATGCCATAGCCTGTACCGGTTCGGCAGGCGGCTATTTCGGAGAGAAAATCCAGCCGCCGTGTGAAGAGAACTCCAGTTCCGTCTGTTCAGGATCCTCAGCATGGTCGATAATCACACGCTGCATGCTGCTGACGTTTTCCAGTTGGATGGATTCAAAACGCAACGCGATGCCATTGGCGACAGTGCGAACAACGACGGCATCGGCCAGTATAGGCAGTTCATGCTGAACATGGCCCAGCAGCATGCTGACCTTGCAGTGCTCGCCCTTTTGCAGTTGCCTGTCGGTATGAACAAACAGGCCGCCCATGCTTAAATCAACGATCTCTACGCCGAATGCCTCGCCATTGTCAGGTGAGAGCGTCGCGCCAATGGAAACTTTGGAACGACTGTATTGGCGCTGGTTATGATACAGTTTCATAGGGCTCTCCTCAGGGGCTGTCGGCTTACTGTCGTTGCCAGGCTATGATAAGCATAGACGATTTGTCCAGCCCTGAAAAGCAATCAATCGCAGCTGTTTATTCCGGTCTGCCGTTATGGTTGAATGTGGATGTTCGATTTTGTTAAGAACGCTCTGAAAAAACAGAACCATATGATTTTTCAGCACTACCCGCGGGACTTGGGAAATATGCACGGAAACTCCGAACAGAGACTGTTGATCAGCATGGTGGTCGCGATTGTAGCCGGCGGATTGTCGGGCTTTGTCTGGGGCGATGCGATGCAATCTGTGGCATGGCTCGGGCAACTGTTTTTGACCACGCTGAAAATGCTGATTGTGCCGCTGGTGGCGGCCAGCATCATCACCGGCGTGGCGGGGCTCGGCGATGTGCGCAAGCTGGGCCGCATGGGGAGCGTGTCGCTGGGATACTACCTCTGCACCACCCTGATCGCCGTTGCCATCGGACTGCTCATGGCCAATATCTGGCAGCCCGGCGTCGGGGTTGATCTGGCTGCCGGCGCGCATGCCGCGCAGCCGCAGGTTGCCGATGTCGGCGTGACCGACCTGATTTTATCGCTGGTACATCCGAATATTGTCGATGCCGCCGCCAATATGAAGTTGTTGCCGATCATTGTATTCAGTCTGTTGCTGGCGGCGGCGCTGACAACGCTGGGCGAACGCAGCAGGCCTGTGATCACCTTCTTTGACGGTCTGAACGAGGCCATGATGCGGATTGTTGAATGGGTGATGCTGTTCGCTCCGCTGGGCGTGTTTGCACTGATCGCTTCCAAACTGGGCGCGGCCGGCGGCGGCGAGGCGTTTGTCGCCCAACTGGCGGGGCTGGCGAAATATGCGCTGGCAGTGATATCCGGCCTGCTCACGCACGGCGCGGCGCTCTGCGCCATACTGCACCTGGTTGCGCATCGCTCCGTCCCATCCTACTTCGCCCACCTGGCCACGCCGCTAATGACGGCCTTTTCGACCGCATCATCTAGCGCCACCTTGCCGCTGACGCTCGATGGCGTGAAAAATGCCGGCGTGAATGAACGGGCGCGGCGTTTTGTGTTGCCGCTGGGGGCGACAATCAATATGGATGGCACCGCCCTGTATGAAGCTGTGGCCGTGCTGTTTATTGCGCAGGCTTATGGCGTTGAACTGGGGCTAACGCAGCAGTTGCTGGTGCTTATAACAGCAACCATGGCCGCCATCGGCGCCGCCGGCATTCCGGAGGCCGGGCTGGTAACCATGGTGATGGTGCTCGATGCCGTCGGCCTGCCGCTGGACGGGATCGGTCTGATTCTCGCCATCGACTGGTTTCTGGATCGCTGCAGAACCACCATCAATGTGTTCGGAGATGCAGTGGGCGCAGCCGTGGTGGGGCAGCTGGCTGACGATTTCCGGCCCGGCGGCGAAGCGGCAGAGTCTGGCGAAAAAGCCCATTCATAAGTGCTCTGATGGCTTCTTACGCAGGCATCAAATTTGTGTCTCCAGTTTTTTCAGCTATGATGCGCATCAAATTATTTTTTCATGCAGCGTGCTCGCTTCTTACTTGCCCCTTGATTTGAAATTTTCATCCATGCAACGGGCAAACTCATGCAGGTGCGTTTCTTGTTTTAATTTTTAATAATACTCAAATCAGGCGAGGAACTCCATGAGCAAAAATTTCGTATTTACATCTGAATCTGTGTCGGAAGGGCACCCGGACAAGGTTGCCGACCGCATCTCGGACGGCGTGCTGGATGCATTGCTGGAGCAGGATCCCTATTCCCGCGTGGCCTGCGAAACCATGGTCACCACAGGGCTGGCGCTGATTGCCGGCGAAATCACCACCTCGGCCGTGGTCGACTATCAGCAGATTGTGCGTAGCGCCATCAAGGAGATCGGCTACAACTCTTCCGCCATGGGTTTTGACTGGGAATCATGTTCGGTGCTGGTGTCGCTCGACAAACAGTCTGTGGATATCGCGCAGGGCGTCAACGAAGGCGAAGGGCTGGATCTGGATCAGGGCGCCGGCGATCAGGGGCTGATGTTCGGGTATGCCAGCAATGAAACCGAGGTGCTGATGCCCACCCCCATTCATCTGTCGCACCAGTTGGTGGAAAAACAGGCCGGCGTGCGCAAGGCGGGCGTGCTGGAGTTCCTGCGTCCGGATGCAAAATCCCAGGTGACGGTGCGTTATGAAGATAGCAAACCGGTCGCCATCGATGCCGTGGTGTTGTCCACCCAGCACAACCCCGGCGTCACCCATAAAGAACTCTCCGATGCGGTGATGGATGAGATTATCAAACCGGTGCTCGACCCCACCGGATTGCTGCACGCCGGCACGGAATACCATATCAATCCGACCGGTCGTTTTGTGATCGGCGGCCCCGTGGGCGATTGCGGCGTCACCGGGCGCAAAATTATTGTCGATACCTATGGCGGTTTCGGCCATCACGGCGGCGGCGCTTTCTCGGGCAAGGATCCCTCCAAAGTGGATCGTTCGGCCTGCTATATGATGCGCTATGTGGCCAAAAACATTGTTGCGGCAGGGCTGGCTGATCGCTGCGAGGTGCAGGTGGCCTATGCGATCGGCGTGGCTCGTCCGCTCTCGGTGATGGTCAACACCTTCGATACCGGCAAAATTGACGAAGAGAAGTTATCCGAAATTGTACGTGAAATATTCGATCTGCGTCCCAAGGGCATTGTGCAGGAGCTGAATCTGCTGCGTCCGATCTATGCAAGCACCGCCGCTTATGGCCACTTTGGTCGCGAACTGCCGGACTTCACCTGGGAGCGCACGGATAAGGCGGGGGCGCTCAGGGCCGCTGCCGGCATGTAAAGGCTCGTCAAGTTTGACAACAGACTGAGGGGCACTGCAACAGGTTCGCAATGAACTTGCCAGGCTCAGTCGAATTTCAACGGTGCTCATATTTTTTTATGCCCTCTCTATGATACATAGTCGGGCCATGACAGGAGTATGAGAATGTCTGAATTTACAGATTACAAAGTGGCGGATATGTCGCCCGAAAATATCGCATGGGGCCGTAAAGAGCTCGATATCGCCGAGACCGAAATGCCGGGCCTGATGGCGATTCGTGAAAAATACGCCGCCGAGCAGCCGCTCAAGGGCGCGCGCATTGCCGGCTCCCTGCATATGACTATCCAGACCGGCGTGTTGATTGAAACCCTGACAGCGCTGGGCGCTGAAGTGCGCTGGGCGTCGTGCAATATCTTCTCCACCCAGGATCACGCCGCAGCCGCGATTGCAGCCAAAAATATTCCGGTGTACGCCTATAAGGGCGAATCATTGGAAGATTACTGGGAATACTGCCACAAGATCATGGAGTGGCACGACGGCGGCACCCCGAACATGATCCTTGACGACGGCGGCGACGCCACGCTGCTGCTGATCCTCGGCGCCAAGGCCGAGAAAGATGTATCGGTGCTGGATAACCCGGGCAGCGAAGAAGAGGTGGCGCTGTTTAATGCCATCAAGCAGCGCCTGGCCACACAGCCGGGTTATTACACCAGCCGCCGCGATGCCATTCGAGGCGTCACCGAAGAGACCACCACCGGCGTGCATCGTCTCTACCAGATGCAGGAGAGCGGCGACCTGCCGTTCCCGGCCATCAATGTGAACGATTCGGTGACCAAATCCAAATTCGACAACCTCTACGGCTGCCGCGAATCGCTGCTCGACGGCATCAAGCGCGCCACCGATGTCATGATCGCAGGCAAGATTTGCGTCGTGCTCGGCTATGGCGATGTCGGCAAGGGTTGTGCGCAGGCATTCAAGGGCATGGGCGCCACCGTCTGGGTGACCGAAATCGATCCGATCTGCGCCCTGCAGGCGGCCATGGAAGGTTATCGCGTCGTCAACATGGATGAGGCATGCAAACTGGGCAATATCTTTGTCACCACCACCGGCAATTATCATGTCATCACGCATGATCACATGGTGGCAATGCCGGATCAGGCCATTGTCTGCAACATCGGCCATTTTGACAATGAGATCGATGTGGCCAGCCTGCGTCAATATGAGTGGGAAAATGTTAAGCCGCAGGTCGATCAGATCATCTTCCCCGACGGCACCCGCATCACCCTGCTGGCCGAAGGTCGTCTGGTGAATCTGGGCTGTGCAACCGGCCACCCGAGCTTTGTGATGTCCAACTCCTTCTCCAACCAGACGCTGGCGCAGATCGAAGTCTTCAACCAGACCGGCCAGTATGAGAACAAGGTCTATACGCTGCCCAAGCATCTGGACGAAGAGGTGGCGCGCCTGCATCTGGCCAAGATCGGTGCGAACCTGACCGCATTGTCGCAGCAGCAGGCCGAATATATCGGCGTGCCGGTTGAAGGCCCCTACAAGCCGGATCACTACCGCTACTAATCCGGACTATAGCGCAACGTCAAAAACAGCAACCGCAGATGGACACAGATGAACGCAGATAGGCATCGCAGCAAAGCCGACACATTCGGGCATGATGGTGATTTTCCTCTGCGTCCTCTGCGGTGAATGTTTTTATACATGTTATCCAGGAAATTGGTCGCAAGAGAAAGATGATATTCAAATCGTTATGGGTCGTCGCCACCCTTGTGGCTGTTTTGTACGCATCCGCAACGCATGCTGCCGGCGGCTTGTCGGTCGATGCCAAATTCGATTTGACCGGTGATGGTATTGTGGATGCATCCGACTGGGCAAAAATGAGCGAGGATGCCAAACAGACCTATGCCAACGAATCGGTGCAGGCTCTGGGGCAAAACCCGCATGCTATTCTTGAAGGCCATCAAACGCGCGGAGAACGATATCTGCAAGGGTTGCGCTCCGTTTATCAATGAAAATTCATTATCAAGAATTGAGATTAAATTTGACGAAAACTCAGGCTGGGCTATAATAGCGATAGATTGATATTAGCGGCTCTCTTGGGCTGCTGGCGGTCGCCGACGGGCGGCCGCCGTTTTTATCGCCATGCGCGTTTCGTCTGTCTCATGATTTTGTTGCCGGCCGGCCAATCCAGGATTTATTGCACCGGGCTGTTTTTGATTGCGTCGCCTATATTGACGGGCGCAGTCGATTTGGTAATCAAAGCAATGGCGGCATTCGGTTGCGCGACCAGCACCAGCGCTTCCCCGATTCTCTCTTGCGGCAGCAGAATGTTGCCGCCGCTCACCTTATCCCTGACCATGCGCCCCGCCTTGTAGATGGACATCTTCATACCGGCCTTCAAACCGTCTTTTTGACCAAGGTTAAGACCAATTACCTGATGTTGGGCCGCCTCATGTCCGGCGTTGCGAATATAGATGACTGCGCCGGCCATAGGGTGTTCCGGGTAGGTGGGGGCGAGATGGGGATCGATGATTCGCGCCGGTTTGAGGCGGTCGCCGCGCGAAATCTCTTCAAACGCCTTGACCACAGTGCCTCGATAGATGCCACCTTCAAATGAATCGATTCTGATCTGTCCCATGTGCCGGATCAGTACGCCCAGCGCAGCGCCATGCTGCGGATCAAATACGGTATCGGTGCTGCGGAATACGTCGAAAAGTTGACCGACTTTGGCCG
Organism: Mariprofundus sp.; assembly: GCA_027013105.1. Taxonomy (GTDB): domain Bacteria; phylum Pseudomonadota; class Zetaproteobacteria; order Mariprofundales; family Mariprofundaceae; genus Mariprofundus. The sequence goes on along the minus strand of JALUYG010000065.1, from coordinate 5,795 downwards.
GCCGGCTTAATTTCAGATACACCATATCGTGGGGGCCATAATTCAGGCGATCATCGCGCGAATCCACAACATATCCCAACCCCTGCACCTGACCCGGCTGAATAAAGCCCTGTCGCTCCAGAACAGTTAGCAACAGGGATGAACCCCTGTTGCCCTCGATACGTTCGACTGGCCGGATAATGACCTCGGGGTGCGGCTGAACCAGGCTCAGGCCGCCCTGACTTAAGCGACTGCCGTCAAACCATATTTTGTTGCCGGGATAGATCAGGTCGGGGTTGGTGATGTAGAGGTTGCGCTCCCAAATCTTTAACCATTTCCACGGATCTTTAAAGAAGTGGTTGGCGATGTCCCAGAGCGTATCCCCTTTTTTGACGACATAAGGCTGCGATGCGTTCGCTTTGATATTTGTGGCTCCGGCCATATCTGCAGTCTGCTGGTGTTCGCCCGCATGCAACAACGGAGAAGAGAGCAGCAGTCCGGCCAGAAGCGCCGGAAAAAATAGCTGTTTCAATGTCATAATCGCCTCCCGAAGTATTGAAACATTGTCACACATTGTGCTGCCATGCAATGAAAGATGGCGGCGCCCGGGTTCAACATGAAACAAACAACGCGCTTGCATGGATTTTTCCACCCTGCGATCTGTTTTATATCACGGAATGGAAAAAGTCCATGTACGTTAGGGGCGTCATCATGAGCCTGCCTTTCGCGGATTTCCGATCGATGGTTCCGTGCCGTTGAGCAGGCGCCTGATATTGCCAGCATGTTTCAATGTCACCAATGACGCAAAAATCGTGCCGGCCAGCAGAGCCGGTGTTGAAGCGTCGCTGAAGGCGAGCGTTAGCGGCAACAGCACTGCAGCCAGAATGGAGGAGAGTGATACGTAACGGGTGATTTTCAGCAGGATCAGCCAGGCGAACAGGCCGATTGCCGCGATCAACGGTTGCCACGGCAGGATGACCCCCAGCATGGTCGCCACCCCCTTACCGCCCCTGAATTTCAGGTAAACAGGGAAAATGTGCCCCAGAAATGTGGCGACCGCAATCGCTGCAACCTGACTCTCCGGCTGTTTTGCCAGCAGCGCCAACGATACAGGGATCGCGCCTTTGCCAATATCGGCCAGCAGGGTTAATGCGCCGACCAGCTTGCCGCCCGTTCGCATGGCGTTGGTTGCCCCGATATTACCGCTGCCGTAATCACGCGGATCGCGCTTGCATAGCGCTTTGCTTAGTAATAACCCGAAGGGCACAGCCCCCAACAGGTAGGCGGCCAATAAGGCTGCGACAAAAAGATCGCTCAACCGCAGTCACCCATGCCAGCTCCGTAAGCAGTCACAGGACGTCCATAGAAAAAACCATGGGCGGACTATTGACGACCTCACCAACTCTCTTTGTTTCATTCCGAATCCCCGCTGAATAAAAAAACGCAAGTCAGTTTGAAAGTATGGGCGTTCATATGCCAAGGTCAATCTGTTGCGTTGGTTGCATTGCTTTTGCGCGCTTCACAGTTATCCTGCGCATTCGCAATTGCTCACTGTTGCATCGCTTCTGCAGCAATAGCACAGCAGGCGCTGAATCGTTGTGACATGCGATGCATTGTCGGGAGGGGAGAGAAATGTCCATCAAATCAGATAAATGGATTCGCAACATGGCGCATGAACATGGCATGATTGAGCCGTTTGTCGACGGCCAGGTCAAGCAACGGGAGGACGGCGTCGGCATTGTCTCCTACGGGCTATCTTCTTACGGTTACGATGTACGTTGCGCCGATGAGTTCAAGATATTTACCAATATCAACTCGGCCATTGTCGATCCGAAGGATTTTTGCCCCAGTTCCTTTGTCGATGTGCAATCCGATGTTTGCATTATCCCGCCCAACTCATTCGCGCTGGCCAGAACGGTTGAATATATGCGCATACCGCGCTCGGTTCTGACCATCTGTCTTGGCAAATCAACCTATGCGCGTTGCGGTATTATCGTCAATGTCACACCGCTGGAGCCGGAGTGGGAAGGGCATGTGACGCTGGAATTTTCCAATACCACGCCGCTGCCTGCCAAGATCTATGCCGGCGAGGGGGTCGCCCAGTTCCTGTTTCTCGAATCCGATGAACAGTGTGAGACATCCTATGCCGACAAGGCCGGTAAATATCAGGGGCAGACCGGCGTGACGGTGCCACGGTTATAACCATGAAATTATCCGAAATATTATCCCGCGCTGACAGGCCGTTGATCTCCTGTGAGTTTTTTCCACCCAAAACCGATAAGGGAGAGGACAACCTGTGGCGCTGCCTCGACGAATTGCGCAGCATTCAGCCAGCCTATATCTCTGTCACCTACGGCGCCGGAGGCTCCACTCAGGATCGTACCAAAGGCATTGTTACCCGCATCAATAATGAGACAGGGCTGTCGCCGGTGGCCCATCTGACCTGTGTCGGCGCCAGCAAGGATGATCTGGAGGCGCTGCTGGCCGATTACCGCGCCGCTGGCATTGAAAATATTCTGGCACTCAGAGGCGATGCGCCGGAGGGCATGGACCACTTTGAAGCGGCGCCCGGCGGCTTCTCTCATGCCACTGACCTGATCGCCTTCTTGCGGGAGCAGGGGGACTTCTCGATTGCCTGCGCCACCTACCCCGAAGGGCATCCGGAATCGAAAGGCGGCGTGGCCGATGATATTCGCTATCTGAGAATGAAGCAGGATAACGGCGCTGATGCTGCAGTCACCCAGTACTTTTTCGATAACGAGACCTTTTTCCGATTTCGTGACGACTGTCGCGCCGCCGGAGTGACGCTGCCGATAATTCCGGGCATTATGCCCATCGGTAATTTCGATCAGATTGTGCGTTTTTCTTCCATGTGCGGCGCATCCATTCCGGCCTGGCTGCATGAGCGGATGGCGCCGATCAAAGATGATCTGGAAGCCGTTAAAGCGCTCGGCATTGAGCTGGCCGCAGAACAGTGCCGTGAATTGCTGCAGGCCGATGCGCCCGGATTGCATTTCTACACCCTGAACAAATCTGCAGCGACCATCGCCATTCGCAACCGGCTTGTAGATCTGCTGTAGCCTGATGCTCTGGCAGTTTCTTTCGCGCAATATGGCCATTTTGACGCTGGCCTGCGCTGCGCTGGCCTATCTGCATCCACCGCTGTTTCTTGGCTTCAAAGGCTATTTTCTCTGGTGTTTTGCTGCCACGATGTTTGCGCTCGGCGTGGTGCTTAAGCCGGAAGAGGCGCGCGATGCGCTCTCCCGTCCGGTGCAGATCGGTCTGGGGGTGCTGTGCCAGTATTCGATTATGCCGCTACTGGGCTTTGCTGCTGCAGCTGTTGCAGTATGGCGCGGCATTGCGCCGGAACTGGCGCTCGGCTTTATCATTGTCGGTTGTGCGCCGGGAGCGATGGCCAGCAATGTGATCACCTATCTGGCTGGCGGTGCGGTGGCGTTCTCCATCGCCATGACCATGGTGGCAACCATGTTCTCCCCGCTGATTACCCCTGCTATGGTGGAACTGCTGGGCAGCGCTTATATGGATATTCCGTTCTGGCCAATGATGCAGACCATTTTGCTGACAGTCGTGCTGCCGCTGTTGCTGGGTATGGGGCTGCGCGGGCGGCTTGGCGCGCATTTGGCGCAAGCCGAGGCGATGGCGCCGGGAATTGCTGCACTGGCTATTGTTATCATCTGCAGCTACGCCGTCGCGGCCAACCATGATCGCATCGCCGAAACGCCGCTGCTGGTCGTTGCTCTGGTAATCCTGTTGAATGCTCTGGGGTATCTGCTGGGCTGGCTGGCTGCCACGCTGTTTCGTTTTGATGACAGCTACAGGATTACGCTATCCATTGAAATCGGCATGCAGAATGCCGGCCTCGGGGTGGCTCTGGCGCTTAAACATTTTCAACCGGAAACCGCGCTGCCCGGGGCGCTGTTCGCGGTCTGGTGCATTATTACGGCTGCAGCCATGACCCGCCACCTGCACAGTAGTAGCGATCTTGCCGCCGCTATCTGACCCGAAGCAATGGGTCAAATAAGCAGGGGACTAATTGCCAATAATATGCACGATAATCTTGTTGCCGGGGTAGGGGCTGGCCCCCTTTTTCAACAATACGTCGTCTTTGGTGATATCGCTTAATATCTTCACCAGCTTGTTGGCGACGGGCTTATAACGAGCCTGATAATAGAATACCGTCGTGGTGCGTGAAAGCCCCATGCCGGCGGGACGCACCGGAAATTTTGGTTTGAAACCGCGTTGGCTAAGGGTTGCGCCAATATCCTGCTGCAGAGGGCGGGCAATCCTCTGAACGTAAACATCCAGATCACTCGTTGCGATGAGCGAGTCCAGGCTGGCCGGCGTCGAAGTCGTTTTGGCATGCGCTTTCGCCGAAGCGGCTTTTTTCGCACTGGCGAGCTTGTTGTTCGCTTTCAATCTCGATATGGCGCTGACGAGCTTGCGGTCCATGCTTCTGATCTGGGCTTCCAGTTCAGTTACCCTGGCCCTGGCGTCGGCCAGATCATCTCTGAGTTGCTGGTTTTCATGTTTTACATGCTGCTGGTTTTTCACTGCAAAATCGGCATCCACCAGTTGCTTGATGGTCTTCATCTTGATGTCGGTAATGTCATTCTTGGCGAGTTGGAGCTGATCCCGCGTATCCCTCAAGCTGCTTTCAAGGTTGGCAAGATTGTTTTGTCGGTAATTCACCACGCCGGAAGTCACAGCCAGCACAAGGGCTGTGAGCGCAATCATCAATGGAAACGCATTACCGTTTTTTGCGCCTTTTTCATGCAGGGGGTGATCCGTCATCTATTCTGTCTCCTCAACGATAAAAAATAGCCCGGCGTGCCGGGCTATTTCAGTAGTCATTGCCAGCTCAGTTGCTGACCAGATGAATCTCCGCGCGGCGGTTTCGCTGACGCCCTGCATCCGTCTTGTTGTCGGCAACAAAGCTGGTGGCGCCAAACCCTTCCGCTCGTACAATATCGCGGGATATGCCTGCGGCGATCATCGCATTTGCAACATTGTCCGCACGCGCCTGGCTCAGAGCAAGGTTGGTCTTGTATGGGTGGCGGGGTTTATGCCGGTGGCCCGGGTAACCGCCAATCGGCTCATCGTCAGTATAACCCCGAACCTCTATGGTCTGAACTCGCGGCTTGGATAGAAACTTATCAGCCAGCCGCTTCAGAGCCTGGCGCGATTGCCGTGTCAGCTCCATATAACCGGAGCGGAATGATACTGTCACCCACAGTCTGTCTTTCGGAATGGCCTGCTGCGCTTTTTGACGAGCCTCCTCTTCCGCCTTCAGACGAGCCAGTTTTTGCGCTTTTTGATCTGCAATATCCTGCTTCAACTGCTTTAGCGTGCTGCGTAAATTAGCAATTTCCGAACCCAGCTGATCATTTTCCTGAGCCAGTTGATCCTTGCTGGATGCTGCCGCATCAGGCTCATCCGGGCCAAAAATAGCATCAATCGTGCTGCACGAAGAGACCATAAGCATGCAGGCCAGCATGACAAATTTTAATCTGTACATAGAGTACTCCCTGTTAAAATAAACCCCGACGCCTCAAGCATAGCCGAACGCTACCGTGCTAGCAAGGGATTTCTTCAATGTCTGTGGGGTTTTGCCCCGATTCATTGATGAACCATATTAAGGCGTCGATGCAAGAGTCAATATGATAATCCGACTCAGGTCAATGGAAATAACAGATGGGCAGTGTCGCTCAGAATGGGATTTTAAATAAATTCAAAAATCACATTGACACATGTAATTCCCGCCCTATAATTCGGTCTCCCTGACGCGGGGTGGAGCA
>JALUYG010000064.1 GCA_027013105.1 Mariprofundus sp. | reverse complement strand
TCCACCTTCTCCAGTTCAATCGTCACGCCCTTCTCTTCAGCCAGTCGGTGGATCATCTCCACTGTTGTTTTACAACTGGCACAACCTGTACCCAATACTTTGATGTTTTTCATATTTTTCTCCTTATGTGTTATAAAACCAGATTAAATACCAGCCCCACCGTCAAGATGCCGCTGGCTACCACCCCGACAAACGTGGCAATCAGGCGTGGCTTCAGAACTTTGCGCAGAATCACCATTTCCGGGAACGACAGTGCAATCACGCTCATCATAAAGGCCAGCACATTTCCCAGAGCCGCGCCTTTGGCGAGCAGGGCTTCCACAATCGGGATGATACCTGCGGCATTGGAATACATGGGAACGCCGATCAAAATAGACGCCGGCACCGACCACCAGGAAGCATCCTTACCCATCATTCCTGCCATATAGTCTTGCGGCACATAGCCGTGAATCCCGGCGCCAATGGCCACGCCCGCCACCACATAGAGCCAGACCCGCCCGACAATATCGCGTATCGACTGAAAACCTGCCTGCAGGAGATCCGCCATGGACAACTTCTCGGGCTTAAAATCCGGATCGACTTTGGCCATATCGCGCACCCAGTCCTCCAGGTATGCTTCCATATGCAAGCGACCGATCACCCAGCCGGAAACAATCGCAATCGATAATCCAAGCGCCAGATAGAGCAATGCCACTTTCCAGCCGACCAGCGCAAACAGCAGCGTCAGCGCCACTTCATTGACCATCGGCGCTGAAATCAGAAAAGAGAATGTCACTCCAAGCGGCACGCCGGCCTGTACAAAGCCGATAAACAGCGGCACCGCCGAGCAGGAGCAAAACGGCGTGACGATGCCGAGCGTTGCCGCCATGATATTGCCCACCCCCTCATGCTTGCCGGCCAGCATGGCGCGGGTGCGCTCCGGAGTGAACCATGAATTGATCATGCCCATCACCATCACCACAGCGGTGAGCAGCATCAGCACCTTGGGCGCTTCAAACACAAGAAAACGAATAGAATCAGCCAGATGACTACTCTGATCCAGCGGCAGCATCGCAGTCACGTAGGCTGCAACGGCAGGCAGTTGCTCGTAGATCAACACCCATGCAACCGCCGACAGCAACAGAAACAGCAACGGCCTGCGATTCGGCAGATCGAGCAGCCCATGTTCCGGATTTAATTTAAGATTTTGATCAATCGCTTTTGACATCGTTACCTCACCATTACGCATTTACACATAGGAGACGATGAGCGTTGCAGAAAGATGCATATTATTTTTGACGAAGGGGCAAAGCGCTATTCACATGCACAGGAGGTGCGGCTTCAGCCGCGCATGAGCATCCAACTATGCGCGACTAAAGTCGCACCTCCGTGGGTTTATGATTATTGCGTTGAAGCTCAATGTACGTTGTAAAAAGGCCATTGACAGCCTTGGCCGTCAATGTCACTCATCCGCGCCTTCCGCCGGAGCAACGACTTCTTTATTTTGCAGTGCATAAATCACGATGGCCATAAACACGCCAGCCTGCACTACGCCGAGAATCACTTCTGCAGACACGGCCATCATCGCATTCAACGTTTGGGGCACCCGGTCGCCCAGCCCCAGCGTGGTAAAGGTGACTGTCGATATATATAGCGCCGCCAGAAAACCATGCTGTATTTTCCAGCGCCCCTCGGCTGCCTCTATGGATCTATTTGCGTTGATGCCTGTAGCATTCGAATCCATTCGCGTATCGCCGGACTCTCCCTGCGATCGCAGTGGCGCACCAAATGGAGCGGCCGATACAACTGCATGTTGGCGACATCAATTTTAACCAGCGCTCCGGTATTGAGTTCACATTGAATGGCCAGCCCCGACACCGCAGCAATACCCGCACCCGCTCGGACTGCGGATTTAACTGCATCCGTACTGGCAAGCGTCATCTGATGGTTCAGCGTGATATGGTGGCGCGTCATATAATCTTCCAGTACGGCGCGCGTTCCGGAGCCTTCCTCCCTCAGCACGAAGCTATGGCGGGATAAATCGCTGATATCCACATTCTGACCGCCTGCCAAAGGGTGTTGCGGCGATGCAATAATGAATAGTTCATCGCGCATGAATACATCAGAAAGCAACTCCGCATGATCGACAAAACCTTCTGTGAGCCCGATTGCGATCTGATCTTCCAGTAATTGATGCTGGATAAAATCCGTGTTGCCGATCACCAGATCAATATCTACGCCGGAGTGTTGCCTGTGATAATCGGTGAGAATAGGAGGCAGGAGATAGTTGCCGATGGTGCTGCTGGCCCCCAGCGATAACCGTCCCGAAGCCAGTGAACGAATGTCCTGCATGGAGGATTTGGCCTGCTGAGCCAGCGAAAAAATACGCCGTGCATCCTCTGCCAGGATGCAACCTGCTTCGGTAAGGCGCACGCCCCTGGGCAAGCGGTCAAACAGGGTCACCCCAAGCGCATCCTCCAGCAGATGGATCTGCCGGGATATGGCCGGCTGGGTAATATGAATCTCTTTTGACGCCTGGTTAATGCTGCCCGCCTTGGCGACAGCATGGAACACTGCGAGATGTTTCAGGTTCATGGCATAACATTAAGGCATAAGTCATATACAAAACAAGAAATTTTAAACATATAAAGATTGCGCAGTGTTCGCAGCGGCGTTTAGGCGTCATGAACATGTACCAAACAACGCACTGAACCACACCAAACCAAGAAGGAGCATTACAATATGTCTATTCACAAATTACGCGCGATGATTATCGCGCTGGCTTTGATTGCCATTCCATACCCTGCCATGGCCGGCAGCCAGCAGTTTCCTGTAATCAAACACTTCGGCGGCGTATATTCATTGCCGCATGCCGCCGAACAGCCCGATGCAAGCAAGGCGTACAAAGTGATTTTTGATGTCACGAAAGGCGCTGCAAAACCATCCCAGGTCAACCCCGGCGTATTTCATGTCGCCAAGGCTGTGAATATTATGGTTTCTGCCGGCGTACCATTGTCCCATTTACATTTTGTCGCAATTTTGCACGGCAAGGCGACCGTTTCTGTGCTGGATAATGCGCACTACAAGGCAAAATTCGGTATCGATAACCCGAACATCGCACTGTTTAAAGCACTGCGTCAAGCCGGCGTCACAGTGGATGTGTGCGGACAAGCCATGCTCAAGGAACACTACCAGCTTGCCTGGGCCAACCCATACGTCAAACCCGCATTATCAGGGCTTTCCACGCTCATCATCTATGGCAATCAAGGCTATGCTTATGTCAAGCAATAAACAGCCCAACAATAAACACTTCGGTCTGCCGCATCGCTGTCGTGCATGGATGACAGGCGGTTTCGTTGCTGCGCTGCTCGGCGTTTCGGCGAACGCGGCCATGGCGGATGCATTGAATCCTCCATGGAGCAAGCCGGCTGTAAGCGGCGCCGCTTTTACCGTGCCGGGGGTGGATAACGCACCTGATTTTCACGGCGACGTCAATCATCCTGATCTGACTATATTTTTTGCCGGCAACCAGTATATGGCGGTCAATGCGCTGATCACTGCATTCCGGCGTTCGCACCCTCGCTATCAACATATATTCGCCGAAACATTGCCGCCCGGCATTCTGGCGCGTCAGATCAAGGCAGGCGGACTGGTGATGGGCAATATGCGCATCGCATTGAAGCCGGATATTTTTACCGCCGGTCATGGGCGAATCCGTCAATTCAATCAACGCGGCTGGTTCTCACAAACGGCGGATTATGCGCGCAA
>JALUYG010000063.1 GCA_027013105.1 Mariprofundus sp. | reverse complement strand
TTCAGTCAGATCGACCAGTGTGGAAGCCGCAGCGTGCGGTTGGGCGACACCGGCCATCGTTAGAATGCGCATGCCGGCCAGCTCACTGCCCAGCGGCGGCGTAATCCACATCTCGCCGACCGCATCACGCACCCAGCGTGCGCGCACAAACAGGCCAATACCGGGCGCGGATTCGGGCGGAGAGACCAGCCGCCAGGCGAAAGCGCAGAGGATGACCGGCAGCATGTGAACCATCGCCATCAGCGTCACGCCAATCCAACCGGCGGCCGCAATCGCCTCGCCGATTTTGCCGATGCCGCTGTAGATAAACAGTATCACAGTCAGCAGCAACCCCGCCATCAGGCCAAGCCACAGGCTCCTTTTCTTCATCTGTGCAAACCATCAAAAGAGGTCAATGTCGCTCCTGCCTGTTCAACCAGTTCACGCATCGCCGGATCAGCCATGGCCTGAAACTCCTCCACACAGCGATAGTGTGGCGGCAATGCATCCTCTCCGCGCCAGTGGCGCGTGGCCGGATGGCAATAGATTTCGCTCACCCCGTCCGGTAGTTCGTGTAAAAATCGCGCCACCCGTTCAGGCGTCATATCGCCGCTATCGAGCAAGCCAAACATATGATCATTGCATCGAATATTGGCGCGTTGCAGACGCTGGCGCATCCGCAGCAATCGTGCAGCAGAGCAGAACCATGTCAGCCATCGGCGCAACAGACGCTGATGCTGGGCGCGCCAGGAGGCCAGCGGCTGCTCCACCGGCCAGCGCACGCTGCGAATGCCGAATTCGTGCGCCATGCGCGCCAATAGCCCCACAATGGTGGGATGTTGATGGAAATGGTGATGGGCATTGACATGATCCAGTTTCAATCCCGTCGCCAGAAACAGGGAGAACTGGGCGCGCATCTCCCGCTCCACCTGTTGTTGCAGACGTGGCTGAAAAAAGGTGCGTGCGCCGATCGCTGCCGGATTAGCATGAAATCGACCACTGCTATCAACCAGATCCGGAACCTCATCCGGCGGCAGCGCCGGACGTCCATCCACCAGCACCAGATGCAACCCTACTCCGAGTTCAGGCATTGAACGGGCGCGCATCACCGCATCCGCCGCCGCCGGCGCAGTCACCATCAAACTGGCGCAGGTTAAGATGCCGTTTCTGTACGCCTGTTCCACGGCCTCATTGACCGGCAGCGCCAGTCCAAAGTCGTCAGCCGTACAGATCAGCTGTTTCAATATTCCATCGTTTCATCAGGTCAATTTCCAGCAAGAAATGCTGGGTTGGATGGCTTTGGATGTCCACCAGTTATGAACTGGCTAATCAGGCCTGGACGAGCCCTAGCTGGCGAGCTTCAAAAACAGCCTCTGAGCGGGAATGGACTTTGAGTTTTTTATAGATGCGCTTGGCATGGGTCTGAATCGTTGCCAGCTTGCAGTCCAGCAGCTTCGCCGCTTCACAATAACTGTACCCCTTGGCGAACATATTCAGCACTTCGCTTTCCTTGTGCGTTAACTTGGGATCGCTGCACTGCAAGCTGTTCCGAACCAGTTTTTCGGCACTACTTTTCTTGGATGGCGTGGCCAGTAATGCTTCGAGTTCAGCCATATCTTTCGCCATGGAGGCATGCAATCTTTGCAAAAGCTGATACAGCAGCACCAACTCATCTCGCTCGTTTGCCACAGGATCGGATTGTTGCAGCATTGCAGGGCGGAGGGCGCGGCCATAACTGAATACATGCGCCCGAAGCTTATTCAAATCGATTGGTTGATAACGTCGCCGATCCATCAGCACTTACCTCCCCTGCAAGGATAATGCATTATTTATAGACCACGATTCGTTGCATTGCAAACTTTATGAACCTTCATAAATCGAAACCCTTCCCACAAACTTGCGCTACTTCTACTTTCTCACCCCTTCTGTTGAACTGGGCCGGAACTGAAGATTTTGCGCAGTTGCGTCAGCGTGGCATCAAAATCATCATTCACAACTTGATAATGCGCCTCGCCGGCATGCGCCATCTCGGCCCGGGCCGCAGCTACGCGCCGATTGATCACCGCATCATCATCCTGACCGCGCGCCATCAGGCGCTGGCGCAACGCATCCAGTGAAGGCGGAAGAATAAAGATGCGAACCGCCGACGGTATCTTTTCAGCCACTTGCCGGGCGCCCTGCCAGTCAATCTCCAGCAGTACATCTGAGCCCGCAGCCATCATCGCCTCAACATCCTGCTGGCGAGTGCCGTATAGATTACCATGCACTTCGGCCCACTCCAGAAACGCCCCCCGGTCACATTGCGCCAGGAACGCATCGCGGCTGAGAAAATGATATTCGCGACCTCCCTTTTCTCCCGGTCGCGGTGGTCTCGTAGTGCAGGAGGTTGACAACTTCAAATTGGCGCAGCACTGCAACAGGGCGTCGCAGAGGCTGGACTTCCCGGCGCCGGACGGGCCGGAAACAATAAACAGACGCCCGCCCATCAATTCCGACCCGTCAGCATTTCATATTTGCGTTGCAGCATATCTCGCGATTCGACGCGCGCCGGATTCTCCGGTATGCAGTCCACCGGGCAGATCATCTGGCATTGCGGTTCGTCAAAATGACCGACGCATTCGGTGCATCGCTCAGGATCAATTTCAAAGATTTCATCCCCCTCAAAAATAGCCGCATTCGGGCATTCGGGTTCACACACTGCACAGTTAATGCAGTCATCAGTAATCATTAAGGCCATGCTGTTTATCTCCAGGCCCGCGAATCTAGAAGCCTGCCGGGGTTAGGGCAATGCGCGCAGCTTGAGCTTATCAGGCTCTGACGGTTCATCGCAGTTTATTTTACCGTGCAGTAACCGTAGTGTCGCGACCGTGAATCTAGAGAGTCCCGACATAACCATGCCAACAGACGATTTCCGACCACTGCTGCCGCCCTACATGCGCAACAATTTATGGCTTCAAATGCGCCGCAAACGGCTGCATGAAGGCCAGCATCTGCTGCATCATGGCGACACAGGAGACACGCTCTATCTTGTCTGCGAAGGCGAGTTGGCGGAGTTTTCTCATGATGAACAGGGCAAAGCGCTGCTGCTCGACCTGATTGGTCCGGGCGATGTGGTGTGCGAAGACAAGCTGTTTAAGCCGGGCATCCACAAATCCGACATTGCCGCCAACCAGCGCAGCATCGTCGTCAAACTACCTCGTAAAAAGATGACAGCGGCGCTGCAGGAGAATCCGGCCCTGAAAACAGCACTGCTTCGCAAAACAGAACTGCGGCGCATGCTGCTCGCCATCTCGGCCTGCCCGGTATTGCAGACAATTCCGTTGCAACTGCGCCGTCAGCTGGCCATCCGTGGCCACATGCAGCAATACGCTGCCGGCGTCACTATCCATCGGGCCGGCGAACAGCTGCAGTTTGTGGATCTGATTGTACATGGAGAGGCATGCTACCAGTTGCAGGAACAAGGCATGATCAAGGAACTGAAACCGCTAAAACCCGGCGCACTGATTGGCGAAACCGCCGCCGTCCGCGGCAGCGGCTGTCCCGCCGATATGGTCACTTATCACGGCGTATCGATTTTTCATATGCCATACGCTCTGTTTATCAACGTCGTTGAAGCCTTCCCCCCGCTCAAAAACAACCTGGCAAGCTATGCAGCCAAACAGCGCGCGCTGCTGATGCATAAACTCAATGAACTACAGACCCAGGAACTCAATCAGCGCAGACCATAGCCGACCGGACAAAGCGTTTTATTTGTGTTTTATTTGTGTTTTATTTGTTGA
>JALUYG010000062.1 GCA_027013105.1 Mariprofundus sp. | reverse complement strand
CTGTTCACAACGAGCAAAACAGATGCCAATAATGCAATACCACTGACGTATCGGCGGAGACGTGGCAGACTTTAATCATTTTCAGGGGCGGACATTATGTTACTAAGCACAACACCATCGATCGAAGGCAAAAGCATTACCGAATACAGGGGCGTCGTGGTCGGCGAGGCCATTCTTGGCGCCAATATTTTCAAGGATATGTTCGCCGGCATCCGTGATATTGTCGGCGGTCGCTCCGGCGCTTACGAGAAAGAGCTGGCCAATGCGCGCGACATAGCCTTTGCCGAAATGCAAGAACGCGCCACGGCGCTCGGCGCCAACGCCATCGTCGGCATCGATATCGATTATGAGGTGGTCGGCAAGGACGGCAGCATGATGATGGTCAGCGTCAGCGGCACTGCCGTGACATTACCCTAGCACACAAGGCAAAGCCGGTATTCGCCATGTAGTCATTCAGGGGTATTCCTTGGCGGACTTTGCGCCTTTGCGAGAGTCAGGGTTGAAAAGCAATGATCTCGCAGAGCCGCAAAGATCGCCAGGTTTTTCAGAGAAAATCAGGCGACAATGGATGCCTTGATTTCGGCGGCCTTCGCTTCGCCGCACAGTTTGGCGACCAAATGCAGCGCAAACGCAATCGCCGTGCCGGGGCCGCGGCTGGTGATCAGGAAATCATCCTCCACCACTGCCTCATCCACATAGACGGACGACGGCTGCAACGATTCCATTTCCGCCTGACAGGCCGGGTATGACGTCACCCGACGGTCGGCTGTCACGCCGTAGGCGGCCAGTGCTGTCGGCGCAGCACAGATGGCGGCAATCGTTTTGCGTTTGGAACGCAAACGCTGCACAACCGATTTCACATCGGCATCGTCGCGCAGCAGGTGTGCATTGGGCAGGCCGCCGGGCAGCACCACCATATCCCAGTCCCGATCCGCCACAACGGCCAGAGAATCGTCGGCTTCGATGCGGATGCCGGAGCGACCGGTCACGGCTTGACCATCCAGACTGGCCATGCAGACCGCCACATCGGCGCGGCGCAACAGATCCACGACTGCAACCATTTCAACCTCTTCAACACCCGTCGTGAACGGAACCAGAACATTGATCATGATATCGTCTCCTCTATCCATGTCGCAGAAAATTCGCCGCTGCCAGCCCAGTTGAAGGCTTCCCGCATGCGCGCGATGACCGCCCGCTGCCTCCGATCGACCCGCCCCGCAAGCATAGCAGCAAAGTCGTCCTGAAGCATGCTTAAATCGGCTGCCGAGCGGGGATAAGCACCCACTCCGGCCGGCGGATATGACACCCGACGCACACTGTCGTCCTGCTGTTTTAATATCACTTTCTGACGATCCGCATAGAGCTCCGGCTCGCCTTCCGCCCCCATGAAAATCAGTGAGCGCGGCTGCCCCAGCAGCCTGTTGGCCGTCGCCATATACTCGGCATAAGGGGTGTGAAAAAACCCGTTTAACTGGCCATCGCAGCGGGCCGGGTTGAGCAGGCGCGCCACCGTGTTGCTAAACGAGCGAACGCCGAGTTTCGGCCGTAGCATATAGATGCGATACAGATCCGGGCAGAGATCGGCCAGATCGGCATAGACGATATGCTCACCTTGCAATATGGTCATAGCCTCGCTCAGCGAGGACGCCCGTCTGACGCTCGTCTGCTGCAACACCTGCCAGGCTGTCACGCGCCCGTCGATATGATCCACGCCGTGAATGAACAGCGGCGTGCCGTGATCGCGCGCCTCGATTGCAGCAGCGAGGTGCGCATGCGCAGCACGCCGTTTACCGGCGTAGCAGGGCAGATCAACCGCGCCAGCCGGCGCATTCAACGCGCCGTAGCCAGCTATGCGGGCGCGAGCCGCCTCGATAAAACCGGCCAGTTCCGCACTGCTCTCGCCTTTCATGCGCTGGGCGATTAAAAATGCCCCCAGCTGTAGAGGTTCCGCATCCGGCGCCAGCAGCGACGAAAACACACTTTCAGCCTCCGCCCGACTCAGATGTTCGGAGCCGTGTTTGCCACGCGCAACGCGTTTAATAAACGGGGCAATATCCATCGCCGGCGGTTAGCGGTGATTGCCGACTGTCGGGGGAATGACATCGCCCGATGCTTGCATGGCGATGGCCTCGGGATATTGCGAATAGTGACGGCGCACCACGGCGGCAAGTTGCTTTTTCACATCGGCATCGATCAGCGCCGGAGAAGTCACGGGCAGTACAGCGATCAGCGCTTCAAGCAACCGATCCTGCGGCGGCTGCATGCGGGCCCCCCATGACTGCAACAGCTCCCGATCCACACTGGCCGGCAGCGAGCCCATGATGCCGACATCATTCTGATCATGCACCAGCAGACCGGTCGTGGTGCCGCGATCCAAAGTCAGCACCTGGAAAAAGTAGAGCGTATGATAGGCCAGCTGCCGGGCCTGTTCCGCATCTGTCGGCGCTGCTGCATGGCTTAAAGCATCGGCGAGAATATCCAGATAGCAGTCGATGGCGGCCCGGCCCACCCGTTCGGCCAGCGCAAAATCGGCATCCGTATCGCCGCTATTGAACTGCTCCAGATAGAAATGGGCCACGCCGCGATGCCGGTCCAGAGCCGGAATGAAAAAGTAGCGATCCCCCTGCGCGCAGGCCGCCTCAAAATGCTCCGGCGCTGCGGCCTGCAGGGCGTCCAGAAAACGGCGGGTATGCGGGGCATGCTCGTTGGACGGATTCAGATCGGCCATCATGCGCCAGTATCCGGCGCCGTTTTTCATCTCCGTCCAGCTGATATGGATATGCACCGATGGCGCCAGCGGGTGGCAAGGGTGCATGATGGTGGAGATGGCATTGGCCGAGGCGAGCTTTTTTTCCGGCATGTCATCGTAATGCACCTGCGATACGTTGACCGAACCGCGTCCGATCATATCGCCGTCGGCCGTTTCATAACGTACGCCGCCGCCATGTCGGCCGCCGGCGCGATACCACTCCACCGGCGTGAATCGCTGGCCGTCGCCCAACTCGGCAGCGCATTTCTCCAGTCCGCACACAAAGCGTTGCTGCAGGGATGTGACCAGATTGTAAGCGCTGGTGGCGCTGGCGGATGCGGCGGCAATACGTTTCATAGAGGGGAATCCTTTAATTATATTGATTGGCCGGGATGCTGGAGGGCGAGCTGCTCCGGTGCAATCCCTGCAATTCAAAGTCAGAGAGGGTGCATGGAGCAACTGAGTGATATGTCTTGGCGCTCTTTGCGGCTTTGCGAGACCGATCACTTCCGACTTTCACTTTCTCAAGACGTCTCATCCGGCAGCCAGTGACGGATGAGGGCGGCGAGCAACAGACCGGAGGCCAGACCGATCGCATTGGCGCCCAGGTCCAGCCATTCGCCATAGCGGTTCACATACGGCTGAATCAGCTCAATCGCACCGCTCCAGGCCAGAAAAAGCAGCGCGATCCACAATCTATTTGCTGGGCGACGCAGCGCTACCGGCAACATCAGGGCGGTATAAGCGATATAGTGATGGAGCTTATCGTTGCCGGGCACATCGGGCAGGGATGAAACCGGCCACAGCGACAACGCAGTAATGGTGGTCAGCAACAGAGCTGAAAGCGGCAGCCAATGACTCCTGATAAAATCGAACAAAGCTCTCATCTGGCGGCAACCGCTGCGCCTTCGCCGCGCGGATCGCTCATGCCGGTGACACGGCCGCTGTGTCGATCCAGCAGGATGGCCTGCATGTTGCCGTAGCGGCGCTTCATCGGCTTGAGATGATGGCCGCGT
>JALUYG010000061.1 GCA_027013105.1 Mariprofundus sp. | reverse complement strand
ACCCAACCCGCCATTGCGCCAGCGCACGTTCAGCACACCGGTATCCTCAACTTCGATATTTCTGGCCAGCGTACCTGTCATCGCCTGCACCGAGGCAATCGGGCCAATCAGCCAGTCCAGCAGATCAACATAATGGCTGGCCTGATTCATAAAAGCGCCGCCATCCAGTTCCCAGGTCCCGCGCCATTTGGCCTGATCATAATAGGATTGGGGCCGACTCCAGAACACATTCAGATGAACCATATTGATATGCCCGAAGCGTCTCTCATCCACCGCACGCTTGAGCATCTGCAGGGTGGAGTTACGGCGATTCTGCTTGACCACGAACAGTCGCACTTTGGCCTGATCACAGGCACGCACCATACGCAAGCCATCCTTCCAGCGCGTGGCCATCGGTTTCTCTGTCAGCACATGTACGCCAGCTTCAGCACACTGGATCACCTGCCCCGGATGCAGCCCACTGGGCGTGCAGATTGACACCATATCCAGATCGGCCTCTGCCAGCATTATTTCCAGGTTTTTATAACCTGCCACGCCATAGCGCTGTTCATGCTCGGCCAGACGCTCTGCATCTGTATCACAGACCGCCGCTAACTCCATATGGTCAGCATGTTTTTCCAGAGAACCAAAGTGATTCTTCGAAATACGACCGCAGCCGACGATACCAACCCTGATTCTCCGATCTTTTACAGTTTTGTACACAATTTACCCCTTTTATAAACGCCAGACATGGAAGCCTGCAGCAGCCAGTGCATCACGATCATAGGAGGACTTGATATCGACGAACGGTGCACCGGGGACAGCTTTTGCTGCCAAGGCCTCAATATCCATATTCACCAAACCATCATGCGCAACAGCAGCCACGACTGCATCCAGGTCGGTCAGTGATTCATACTCAACCAGATCAATACCGTAGACCCTTTTTGCATCTTCAGCATTTGCCACAGGATCATGCACCAGCACATTCACCCCGTACGCCTCCAGTTCACGAATCACATCGATTACCCGCGAGTTTCTCAAATCTTCACAATTCTCTTTGAATGTCAGCCCCAACACAGCGACACGCGCACCTTTGATTTTTCGATCAGCGACAATCATCTGCTTCACAGTTGTCTCTGCAATTAATTTACCCATACCATCATTAATCTGGCGACCGGCCAAAATGACATCGGGATGATATCCCAATGTCTCTGCTTTGTAGGTCAGGTAATATGGATCTACGCCAATACAGTGGCCGCCCACAAGGCCGGGTCTGAATGGCAGGAAATTCCATTTGGTGCCAGCCGCATCCAGCACATCCAGTGTATCAATATCCATCTTGTCGAAAATCACAGCCAGCTCATTCATCAGGGCAATATTCAGATCACGCTGTGTATTTTCGATCACCTTGGCTGCTTCCGCTACTTTGATCGTCGGTGCGCGATGCACGCCAGCTTCGATAATCTTCTCATACAGAGCTGACACAAGCTCCAGCGTTTGAACATCCTGGCCGGACACCACTTTCACAATCTTCTCAAGCGTATGCACCTTATCACCCGGATTCACGCGTTCCGGTGAATACCCGACCTTGAATCCATGATCGCCGCAGCTCATGCCGGATTCCTTTTCCAAAATCGGCACACAAATATCTTCTGTTACGCCCGGATACACTGTGGATTCAAAAATAACAACTGCACCTTTCTTCAGGTGGCGACCAACTATTTCGGAAGCTCGAACTACAGGGGTAAGATCTGGCGTATGTGCATGATCCACAGGAGTTGGCACTGCAACCACCACAAAGTCCGCCTGCCCAATCTCTGTCGCATTCGTTGTATAATGCAACTGTTCGGCACGAACAAACAGCCCGCCTGCCATTTCACCGGTCGGGTCATATCCCTTGCGATAAGCCTTCACTTTAGCTTCTGAAATATCAAACCCTATCGTCGGCATCACTCGACCAAAAGCCAATGCCAGTGGGAGACCAACATAACCCAGGCCCACAACTGCGACTGTTTCCCTCATCTCCGCCCCCTCTCAGCACCAGCTATGGGCAATCGCTGCCTCTTGTTGCCGACCATTACTCTGTACATTGAATCACCGCTTTCCAGCCCCTCAACTTCCCGCTTGAGCATCTCATATTCCGATTCCACATACCGGAAAAACTGCACGGTCAGCCGCGCCTTTTCTTCGATACCTTGCGGAGTCAGCATATAGGCATAGGCTCGTTTATTATCGCTTTTTCGAAAGTTATCGACCTTCACCAACCCTCTGGCAATAAAGGCCTTAAGGCAGTAGTTGGTCTTACCCAGACTCAAGCCGAGCTCAGCAGCCAGATCGCGCTGGCTGATCTCCGGCTTTTCACTGATCAGTTTAAGCAGGCGATAATCGGTCGCACCCGTAGCGTCATGCAGCATGCGGCGCATGTTCACAGTTTGAACAAGCCATGGCAAGCGCCAGCTGGCGAATATTTCACCCGACCGCATTTCACCAGCACATTCCACTTTGACGAAACTGTGAAATCCGCGATGATTCACAACATGAGTCGCCCTGCTATCGCCCGCATCAACCTCAACCATCTGCAGCACAATTATCGCCTGCTGCAGCAACGCGCCGGCC
>JALUYG010000060.1 GCA_027013105.1 Mariprofundus sp. | reverse complement strand
TCAAAAGCCACGGTCAATGGCAATGAGATGATAAAACCCGTACCTTTTGTTGTCAGTATCGGACAGGGAAAGAAGGACAGGCTGACGTTCAGGGCTGTTCCCGGCGGGAAAACAGTGTACCAGTCATCGCATGGATGCCGGACAACAGAAGAAGTCCTGAATGCCGCACTTGGGATGTTGGTGCCTGATTATCTTAAGGGAAAAGCACAAAAACCACCCAGTCAATACAAGCTGAAGAAGGCAAGGCTGGATGCTTTTCACTGGGCGAGAATCATGATTCTGCAACCATCTCTGAGTCAACGGTGGCATAAGGACTACCTTGCAATGGCGCGTAAATTGCAAATGGACACAGCTGCTGCCATGGCGGATATCGTACTGCGGATTGTTACCGGGAACGGCGTATGGGATGCTGCCAAATGGGAAAAGGACTACAAATCCATGTTCGGGAGAAGTGTTCGTAACGCAGTCATCATTGCGGCCAACAACTGGAAACGCGGCATGAGCGAGCAACAAATACGTGAAATGGCGGGTGTTTATTCAAAATTGTCACCGGCCTTACAGCGGGTTTTCCAACGCGAGTTTATTTATACGCTGGCATCCAATCTGTTCCTTGATCTCAGGCTGCCGACGCCGGTGGTATATTGACCCTGTTGGAGTGGAATCATGCCCTTCGTGGTTAATTATTTGCAATTTGAGATGGCTCTCCTAGTGTTGATGCCATTGTTTTTTCGGAGGTTGGCCGCATGGCTCGCGTAACTGTAGAAGATTGTATTCGTTATTATCCCAATCGCTTTGAGATGGTGCTGCTGGCATCGCGTCGCGCCCGTCAGTTGCTACGTGGCGTACCGCCCATGGTGGAGTCGGAAGGCGATAAGCCGACGGTGCATGCCCTGCGTGAAATGGGCGAAGGCTTTATTTCCTGGGATTCACTGTTTGAACAGGACGAGCAGGAACGGCGTCGTCAGGCTGCATTTGCAGAAGCAGAGGATGCCGGAGCAGCCTGATCCCTGTTGCGGCGCTGTTGATTGATCTGATTTTATACATCAATTGACATGAGTCGCATCTTCGAAATCACCGAGCGTGTTGCTGCATATGCGCCGAAAGCTGACATTGACCGCATCAATCGGGCCTATGTATTCGCCGCCCATGCCCATGCCGGGCAGATGCGTATTTCCGGCGACCCCTATATAACGCATCCGCTGGCTGTGGCCGATATCCTGGCCAGTCTCGGCATGGATGAATCCACCGTGATCACCGGCCTGCTGCACGATACGGTCGAAGATACCAGCGTGACGCTGGATGATATCGAACGCAATTTCGGCTCCGATATCGCCCGTCTGGTCGATGGCATGACCAAAATCGGAAAAATTCACTTTCATTCCAAAGAGCAGAAGCAGGCAGAAAACTTCCGTAAAATGATTCTGGCCACTGCTAGAGATGTGCGCGTGCTTATCGTTAAACTGGCAGACCGGCTGCACAATATGCGCACCCTGGGCTTTATGCGCGAGGATAAACGGCGCGTGATTGGCGAGGAGACGCTGCAGGTTTATGCGCCGCTGGCGCACCGGCTCGGCATCCACTGGATCAAGCAGGAGATGGAAGATCTGGTGTTTTCGCATCTGGATACGGAGGCCTATCGGGCGTTGCTGGCGGAGATGCAGGGCCGCCTTGAGAGCCTCAATCAGACCCGCGAACGACTGGAAGGCATTATTCAGCAGGCGTTGCAACGCCACGGCCTGAATGCAAGCGTGCAGGGGCGGATGAAGCACCTGTACAGCATCCATGAAAAAATGCAGCGTAAACATATCGATTTTGACGAGATTTTCGATCTGGTGGCTTTTCGCGTGATTGTCGATGATCCGATCACCTGTTATCAGGCGCTGGGCATTGTGCACAGCCTCTACCGGCCGGTGCCGGGGCGTTTCAAGGATTATATCGCCCTGCCCAAGCCCAACGGCTATCAATCGCTGCATACTGCGGTGATCGGGCCGGAGAATTTTCGTATTGAGGTGCAGATTCGCACCCGTGATATGCATGCCTATGCCGAGGATGGCGTGGCGGCGCACTGGGCCTACAAAGAGGGCGAGGGCGCTGCGCGGCAAGAAGATTTCAAGTGGCTCAGGCAGCTGACCGAAATGTTGCAGGAGACGGAAAATCCCGGTGAATTTCTTGAGAATGTGCGCCTGGACCTGTTTGTACAGGAGGTCTATGTGTTCAGTCGGGACGGCGATATTTTTCCGCTGCCGCGCGGCGCCCGCCCGCTGGATTTCGCCTATGCCGTGCATACGGAAGTGGGGCACCACTGCATTGGCGTGCGTATCAACGGTGAAATTGCCGATTTCGGCGCCCGGCTGAAAAACGGCGATCAGATTGAAATCATGACCAGCCCGGACCAGTCGCCGACGCGGCAGTGGCTGCAGTATGTCAAAACACCGCGCGCCAAACAGGCGATACGGCAGTGGTTCAGGCGTCAGGAGCGGGAGACAGGCATCCGGATGGGTGAAGCCATTCTACGGGATGCGCTGGGTCGGAAGGATGTGAGCCGGTCGGTGTTGAAAGCGCTGCAGTGCGATGATCAGGATGCCTTGAAAATCCGTCTTGGACGCGGTGAGATTGCCATTCACAGGCTACTGGAGGTTGTCGGGCAGGATAGCGTGTTGCCGCTGAAGCTGATGGGGATGAAGCGCACGTTGATGCATGCGGCCGAGTGCTGCCATCCGATCCCCGGCGATCCGGTGCTGGGGCAACTGCAAGCCGGCGAAGGGGTGATCCTGCACCATCGCAAATGTCCTGAGATCGACAAATATCCACAGGGCGATCTGCTGGAAGTGGAGTGGCAGGCCAAGCCCGGGCAACTGTTCAAAACCGGCATTGAAGTGCGTTCACGCAATATGCGGGGGATGTTGGCGAGGGTGACGCGGCGCATCGCCGATGCGCATGCCAGTATTGAAGATATTAAGCTGCACCAACGTGGCGGCGCCATGACAGAGCTGCTGTTTCTGGTGGAAGTGGAGGATCGGGTGCATCTGGCGCAGGTGCTGCGAGCCATCAAATCGGAGGATGGCGTGGTCAGAGTAGGGCGTCGTAATCAGGTGGGGTTAAGCGGCAAGCCGGAACCGCGCGCCCTGGGCGAAACATTGCGCGACTTTTTTAGTCGCAAACCTTCAATGTCAAAATCAACCAAGGATAAGGAAGTAAAAACATGAGTGCAATTACAGTAATCCATTCAGAACAGGCGCCCAAAGCCGTGGGGCCATACAGTCAGGCGGTTGCGTCCGGCGGTGTGTTGTATGCATCCGGCCAGATCGGTCTGTTGCCCGGAGAGGGGAGACTGGCGGGCGATGATGTGGCCTCGCAGGCGAGGCAGGTGACGGCGAATCTGAGTGCAGTGCTTGCAGAAGCAGGCGTTGCCACTGGCGATATTCTGAAAGTAAATATTTTCCTGACCGACATGGCCGATTTTCCGCTGGTCAACGACATTTATGCCGACTGGCTGGGCGAGCACCGCCCGGCCCGCGCCACCGTCGCTGTGGCGGCGCTGCCGCTGGGAGCCAAAGTCGAAATGGACCTGATTGCCCGCAGCGCCTGATTAACCAGAAAACTGGGGAAGTAATAGTCAAAAACATCTACTGCAGAGTGCTCTGCGGTGCAAGGTTGTAGACGCTCTGTTTTAGTTTTAGCGAGCAGACAAACGAAGAGGGCGTCTGATTGCAGACGCCCTCTTGAGATGTTCAGAGAAATTGAGTGGACGGAAGTGTTCGGAAATTGCGCCCGATCAGGCGGCTTTCTGAATCTTTCCG
>JALUYG010000059.1 GCA_027013105.1 Mariprofundus sp. | reverse complement strand
GGTGATGCCGATGCTGCAAGCTTGCCGTTTCTGAAGCCGGATGCCGGCTATGACGATCTGATCTGCTGGGATATTCTGCTGGTCGAGGATCAGCCGGATGTGCTCGATATCCACAAGGTTTTCCTAGCCAAAATGCGGCAGCGGGTGCATACCGCCCGTGATGGAAAGTCCGCTTACGCCATGATGCGGCGAAACGAGATCCGCTTCGATATGGTGGTGACCGATTATATGATGCCTGAAATGGACGGCCTGGCTCTGACCAAAGCCATACGCGAGCACGATGCAGAGTTGCCTGTCATGATTGTCACAGCTTTCGGCGAGGAAGAAGTTCTCAATGATGTGAAAGACAGCCACACCCATGTGTTGAGCAAGCCGCTATCCTATCAACAACTGCATGCGCATATGCGCCACCTGCAGGAACATTGCATGTCAGCAGAGGCAAAGGCTGAAGAGGCGGTTGAAAATGGCTACACTGCGCGACCCGACGATAGTTTAACCTGAAAAACAGGGGCAAGAGGAGCGCATGAATCTTTGCAGTGAAATCGAAAAACGCCGCACCTTCGGCATCATCTCGCATCCGGATGCCGGTAAAACGACGCTGACAGAAAAGCTGTTGATGTTCGGCGGCGCCATTCAGATGGCCGGCGCGGTCAAGGCGCGCAAGGCCAGTCGCCACGCCACTTCCGACTGGATGAAGATCGAGCAGGAGCGCGGCATTTCCGTCGCCTCATCGGTGATGAAGTTCAATTATCGCGACTATGAAATCAATCTGCTCGATACGCCCGGCCATCAGGACTTTTCCGAGGACACCTATCGCGTGCTCACCGCCGTGGATTCGGCCATGATGGTGATCGATTCGGCCAACGGCGTGGAGCCGCAGACTGAGAAATTGATGGAAATCTGCCGCATGCGCAACACCCCCATCGTCACCTTTATCAATAAACTGGATCGCGAAGGTCTGGAGCCGCTGGATATTCTCTCCGAAATCGAAGAGAAACTGCAGATCGAGTGTACGCCGATGTCGTGGCCGATCGGTATGGGCAAGGCGTTCAGGGGCGTCTATAATCTCTATAAGAAAGAGCTGAACCTGTTCAGCGCCGGGGCGGAGACCAGCGATTTCGAAACCGTGCAGATCAGCGATTTAAGCGATCCCAGGCTGGATGAGCTGCTCGGTTCGCAGGCCGATGAACTGCGCGATGATATTGAACTGCTGGAAGGCGCCGCCGATCCGTTTGATATGGAGCATTTTCTGGCCGGCTCGCAGACGCCGGTGTTTTTTGGCTCGGCCATCAATAATTTCGGTGTCAGAGAGCTGCTCGACGCCTTTGTCGAACTCTCGCCCGCGCCTGGCCCGCGCCAGGCCGTGGAGCGCATGGTGCAGCCGGATGAAAGCGATTTTTCCGGTTTCTGTTTCAAAATTCAGGCTAATATGGATCCGGCGCATCGAGATCGTATCGCTTTTTTTCGTATCTGTTCGGGCCGCTTCAGTAAGGGCATGAGCGTGCGTCATCACCGTATCGGCAAGGATATCAAGATCCCCAACGCCACCATTTTTATGGCCCAGGATCGCGCCCATGTCGAATCGGCCTGCGCCGGCGATATTATCGGCATCCACAACCACGGCACCATCAAGATCGGCGACACCTTCACCAGCAAAGAGAAGCTGAAATTCACCGGCATCCCAAACTTTGCGCCGGAACTGTTTCGTCGCGTGCGACTGAAAGATCCGATGAAGCGCAAGCAGTTGCATAAGGGGTTGATTCAGCTCTCCGAAGAGGGGGCGGTGCAGGTGTTCAAAACAGTGCTCGGCGGCGATTATATTCTCGGCGCGGTCGGCGTATTGCAGTTTGATGTGACAGTCGAGCGGCTGAAAAGCGAATACAGGGTCGAAGCCGACTATGTGGCGGCCGATTTTCAGGCGGCGCGTTGGGTAACGAGCGACGATGAGAGGAAAATGACGGAGTTCCGTCGCCTGTTCGAGGCCAATCTGGCTGAGGATGGCGATGGTTTTCTGGCCTATCTGGCGCCAAGCGCGTGGAAACTAAACTACACCGAAGAACAGTGGCCCGATATCACATTCCATAAGACGCGCGAACATATTTGAGCGGAGTTCTGAGGTTTTACGATCATCCTAACGCGCATGGACTTTTCCCATCCCGTGATATGAAACATTATCACAGGGTGGAAAAAGTCCATGCAAGCGCGTTGTTTGTTTCATGTTAACCCGGCGCAGTCTGTATCTGCCAGCTTGAACCACAAAGGCATGAAGGCGCAAAGGAAAAACGAGAGAGAAAATCAGATCTTGTTCATATTGTCCGCAGCGGGGTTGTGCTTTTCGTAACAGGCGAGTTGCTCTTCGGCGACGGTGCGCCAGTGGCGTGTGACGATTGTCGGCTGCGTGGCGATGCGCTGTTCGGCAGCGCGCACCCATTCGCTCACATCAGCTCCGGCGCTTAATACCATTTCCGGGTTCAGATTTGCAGCGATGCCGCAGGCATCGGAGATCAACACGGGCACGCCGGCGGCTTGCGCTTCGGCGATGACCATGCCGTAGGGCTCCTGCCGGGCAGGGTGCAGCAACAGGTCAAATTGCGCATATAATGGCGTGGCATCGGTTTCACCCATGAGCGTATAGCCACCGCGCCACTCCCGAAACAGCGGGCGAACGGCTTCAGGTTCGGGGCCGACCACGATGAATTCGATCTCGGGCCGCTGCTGGCGCATGGTAGCCACGATGGCGACGGCGATATCCAGCCCTTTGCGTTTCCACTCCTTGCCAACAAAACCGATGACACCGCCATTTGCCGGAATCTGCCGGTTCGGCCTTGGCGGGATATCGCCGACGCCCGGGGCGATCGGATCGGTCAGGTGCGCAGCGACAGAGGGGTAGTAGCGGCAGAGGGCGTCGGCGATAAGCGGCGAATTGGGGATGATCGCCCGGACCTGCGGGGCGCAGAGTTCTCGCCGTTCCAGCCACAAATTGGCATAGATGCGCGGGGAGATGCGTTGCCACCATGGTTTCTGTTTGACGCTGGCGAAGGGTGGGCCATGAAAGGTGGTGAACTGATGTTCAGCAGTGCGTTCGTGGCTGTGAATGATGCGATCAGCCTCGGGATGCGCCGTCAGCCATGTGGAGACTCTGGCTGAGAAACGCAGGTGGGCCAGCCAGCGTGGTTTGGGGCTGACAGCGCCCAGTTCAATGACCCGGATCTTGTCGGGTGTCGGTTCTGCCAACAGCTGTTCACACAAGATGGTGATTTGATGTCCGAGCGCCGCCATCTCCCGGCTTATCTCCCACACATAGCGTTCCATGCCGCCAACCGGACCGTAGCGGCGCACGATCAGCACGATGTTGAAGGGCTTCATGACGGGGGCTGATCCCAGCCTTTGCGCCGTTCGCACAGCTTGGCATAGCGGTAGAAGACGCCTTCCAGATTGCTGAAGGCGATGACAAATCCGGCCCAGCCGTCGAGAAAGCCGAGCTTGAGGATATAGATGCGAATAAAGGACCATAAACCGCGCAACAGCGCCGTGGCCATGCCGGTGCGTTTGCCGGCGCGCTCCAGTCGGTCCACGCCCAGGGTCGAATAGCGGTTGGCCTTGTGCAGCACCTGATCGAGATTTTTGAAGGGAAATTGCCAGATGTCCGACTGCATGTACGCGATCGAACCATGCGTTGCAAAAGCTTCGTGTACTTCATCGGCGCTGTCGAAGCTCAGAGCGCCGCGGCGAAACAGTTGCGGTTGACGATAATCGGGATACCAGCCGCAATGCCTGATCCAGCGCCCCATAAACCAGTTT
>JALUYG010000058.1 GCA_027013105.1 Mariprofundus sp. | reverse complement strand
AGGCTCCAAAGTAATGCGCAGTCTTTAACCGCCACCTTTCACAAGGAACACTACAACATTTCATCATGCGGGGCGGCGAGTCACGAGATGATCGTTAACATGAAACAAACAACGCGCTTGCATGGACTTTTTCCACCCTGTGATAATGTTTCATATCACGAGGTGGAAAAAATCCATGCGCGTTAACAGGAGAGATTATGAGCCAGACATATCAACAGTTAACACATGAACTATCGGCCAGCATCGGCGGCATTCGAGGAGTTTTCTGAATGATGAAACGATTTCTATCCTGGCTGCACTGCCCGCCCATGGGAATGTTGCTTATCGCGGCCGTGGTGCTTGGCGCCATGCCATTGAAGCCGGAGCCTCATCTGGTTGAAAAAATACGCATGCTGATGGATGGCGCGCTGGTCAGGCCGGTCGATATCTTCGACCTGTTCTGGCATGGCTGGCCGATCTTGTGGATTGTTCTGCGCCTGCTTACACCGGGCGCGGCCGGGCAGTGCGATATGGAGCTCAAACCATGAACCGCCTGATGGGCTTGATTCTGGCCTGCTGGCCTGTGCTGGCGCTGGCCGACCCTCTCGATATCGATGAAGGCTACACCACCCGGCAGCTGCCGGCCTCGTGGCTGGATAAATCGAACTTCTGGCTGCTGCTGGGCGACTATGCGATTTTTGCGCTGGTGGTAGTGGGCTTCGGCTGGTTGCTGTTGAAACAACCACGTTATCTGGCACAGGCGGAATCCATCATTCAGCGCCCGTTTCGATCGCTTTTTACCGCTGCCGGCATAGCGAGCGGGGTGATGAAGGGCGTGCTCTATCTGCTGGGCGGCCTGGCCACTTTTGCGGCGTTGGCGCTGTGGATATTTTTCTGCCAGTGGCTGAAAGCGCAAGGACTGGGCGCCTTTTCGATGGCCGGGCTGGCGCTGATGTCGGTGATGCTGGTGCGCCTGATCCGGGGGGAGCAGCACACGCATAAAGATAGCTGACTTCCCGCCGACGTATGGTTCTGGCATTTTTCTTGCTCTGGTTTCTTGCCTCGCTGCTTCTGGCGGCGCAGGCAATTTGGCGCCATAACAGGGGAATATCATGGAGCAGAACGAACAGGAACTATTGACGCTTTTTGCCAAACTGTCTGAGGGCGACTTTACCTACCGGGCCAGTGGCGACGATATGTTGATTCGCCAGGCCAATGCGCTGGCAGCGCAACTGGAAGCGCGTATGCTCGAACAGCTGGATGATATGGTCGGGATGACCATGAACGCCTTTGAAACAACCATCACCATGGGGCGGCTGGAACAGGATGTCGGCCATCTGGATGAAAGAGCCATGGCCATGGCCAGCGCCAGTGAAGAGATGAGCGCCAATGTGACCCATGTTGCAGAGCGTATTGATCAGGTCAACAGCAGTATCATGAATGCCAACCAGCAGAGTCAGGATGCCGGCGAAGCGGTTGGGCATGCTGTTGATGCGATGGCTGATATCGATCGTCGGGTGGAGCATGCCGGGGAGCGTGTCCATGCATTGACGCTGGCTTCACGCGAAATTAACGGGATTCTGACGGTGATTAAAAAGATCTCGGATCAGACCAATTTGCTGGCGTTAAATGCAACCATTGAAGCCGCCAGAGCGGGTGATGCAGGACGGGGATTTGCTGTCGTGGCGCATGAGGTGAAGCAGCTTTCACAGCAGACCAAAGAGGCGACTGAAAATATTGTTGAGAAGATTCAGCGCATTCAAGCGGATGTTTCCGCCATTGCCGAGGCCACGGAAGGCATTACGGCGGCAGTCGGCCAGGGCAATCGCGAGATGGACAGTGTGAACGAGCGTATGCGTGAGATGGCGGATGCGCTGCACATGATTGCAGGCGAAGTGGATCAGATTACTGAGGCCACGCGCGATCAGTCCGACGCTTCACAGGAGGTGGCGCAATCGGTAGCCGAGACCGCAACCATGGTCGGCAACGCCCGCCAGGTGGTGGATCAGACCTTGAAAGATACGGATGCAATGGAAAGCAAACTGATTTCGGAAATTCAGGAGTTCGCCGAGATGAAGCTCAACGGCGCGATCCTGAGACTGGCCAAATCGGATCATATTTTGTGGAAAAAACGGTTGATTAACATGATTCTGGATCGTGGCGACATCGAGCTCTCCACGGTGGCCAGCCATCACGATTGCCGCCTCGGCAAATGGTATGACAGCCTGGGTAAACAGGCTTACGGCGGCATGGCCGCCTTCCGGGAACTGGAGTCGCCGCATGAGCAGGTGCACTCGCTGGGTCGTCGCGCCGTAGAGCGTTATAATAGCGGCGACAAAGCGGGGGCTATTGCCGATGTCGAGGCGATTGCACCGCTGTCCGAAGCGGTGGTAGGATTGCTGGATCGATTGATCAGAGAAACAGCATAACAGGAGTTGAAGTGGGTGATTTGAACAGAACTGAAATTGAGCAAGAGGTTCAGCGCGGCAATATTGCATCCCTGCTGATGCAGGTGGGCCTGGTGATCACAATTCTGTTTCTGCTGGCTGGGTTGGGCTCGTATGCCGGCGTGGTCAACAAGAAAGAAGCGACCATTGCGCGCCAGCAGCAGCAGATTGCGGCCATGCAACAGCAGCAGGCGCAGGAGGCGGCGCACTTCAACCAACAGCTGGCGGCTTTGAAGCAGGCGTATGAGAGCAAACTTGCGCGCGAACAGCAGCAGAAGAAAAAACTGGCAGCGGAAGCGGAAACCCATATTCGCAACATCAATGAGATGATTCGTCAGCAGATGCGGCAGGTCGAACAGGCTGCGGTCAAAAAACAGAAAGAGATTGAAGCATTAAGCAATCATCAGGGTTGAGCCCGGATGTTTTCGCCGGACTGGCCTCGTCGGACTATTTTTCAATCAGCAGCAGGTGTTTGTTATCATCCGTCGGCTCATTGGAGAGCACCCGGTAGCCTTGCTCTTCGCATGAGCGCGGCACGTTCTGCAGCGGTTCGCCGGCATTAAGAAGCACCTCCAGTTGCTCGCCGCTGGCCATTTTTGCCAGCTGCAGCTTCACTTTGACAAATGTCATCGGGCAGGTTTCATTGGTGATATCAAGAAAATGTTTCATGTTCGCTCGTCCTAAATAAAAATGATATGCGCATCTTCCGAATCATTGAGGAAGGTGGCGACGCCAACCACATCCTGCACCTCTTCTATCATATCGCTTTTTTCCACTTCCAGAATATGCATGGCCATTTCACAGGCGACAATGCGCACGCCAAGCGCATGCGCCGCCTCGACCAGCTCGGGCAGCGTGGCGACGTTGTGCTTTTTCATCATCATACTCATCAGCTTCGGGCTGGCGCCGAAGAAGTTGAGGCGCGAAAGAGGCAGGTTGTTGAGTCCGCCCATCAGGAAATTAAAAGCTTTGGCCAGGATGCTCTTTCCGGTGGCGACGCGCCCTCTGTTTTTCTTCAGGGCGTTCAGCCCCCAGAAGGTGAAAAAGAGCGTGACCTCGCGATTGGTGGCGGCGGCGCCGGTGGCGATGGTGAAGGCGGCGACCATCTTATCGAAATCGCCCGAAAAACAGACGATGGATATTTTCTTTTTATTGGCGGGCAGATTCACTATAACTCCTCTGTCTGTGATATAAGAAGCGAAATATGGAGCCTTCCGGTGATAAAGGCAATTTCAGCCGGATCGAGCGATATTTTTCCCCGCTTCGCCTGACCCGTTTCCATGCCCAACGCCGTCATGGCCATGGTCAACAGGAATTGATCGGCCTGCTGGATCATGCTCACCCACGACTGCGGCAGCCAGTGCATGGAATTGAACAACACGGTGGCCAGAAATCCCAGCGCA
>JALUYG010000057.1 GCA_027013105.1 Mariprofundus sp. | reverse complement strand
AGCCGGAGCTGGTTGCATTTCTGTCCGCCTCGTTCGGCTGCCCGACCATAGATCTGGATCAGGTCAATATCGATCCGGGAGCCAGCAAGATTCCGCTCAACGTGCTACGAAAGAACCTGGCGCTGCCGCTCCGGCGCAAGGGCAATAAACTGCAACTGGCCGTCGTCGATCCTTACGATATCAATAGTCTGGATGAGATCGCGTTTATCAGCGGCAGCAAGCTGGAACTCTTCGTGGCGGCGGAAAGTCAGTTGAACCGAAAGCTGGATGAACTGGGCGACAACGACGAGCAGTTGCAGCAGGTGATGGCCGATCTCGGCGCCATGGATGTCGAGGTGGTGGACACCTCCGAACAGGATGTTGACGAATATTCGCTTTCGGCGGAGATCGAGGCCGCGCCGATTGTCAGGCTGGTCAATCTGATATTGATGGATGCCATCAAACGCGGCGCTTCCGATATTCATCTGGAACCGTATGAAAAGGTGTTGCGCGTGCGTTATCGTATCGACGGCGTGTTGCACGAGATTATGCGACCGAGTTTGAGCATGCGTGATGCGATTGTCTCCCGCCTCAAGATTCTCGCCCGGCTCGATATCTCCGAGCGCCGGATTCCGCAGGATGGTCGCATCAAATTGCGCCTGTCGCGCGCCAAAACGGTGGATTTTCGCATCTCGGTTTTGCCAACCCTGTTCGGCGAGAAGGTGGTGATGCGGCTGCTCGATCCCTCCAGCCTGCAACTGGATATGACCAAGCTGGGCTATGCAAAAAAATCTCTCGCCTGGTTGCAGGAGGCGATTCACCGGCCGTATGGCATGGTGCTGGTGACAGGGCCGACCGGTTCGGGCAAAACGGTCAGCCTCTACTCGGCGGTGTCCGAACTGAATCAGTCCGGAGTGAATATCTCCACGGCTGAAGATCCGGTGGAATTTAACTTTATGGGCATCAATCAGGTGAATGTGAATCCGGATATCGGGCTGGATTTTCCCGCCGTGCTGCGCTCATTTATGCGTCAGGATCCCGATATTATTCTAATCGGTGAAATTCGCGATTATGAGACGGCCGCCATCGGCATCAAGGCGGCGTTGACCGGCCATCTGGTGTTGGCGACGCTGCATACCAACGATGCGCCCTCCACCATGACTCGTCTGATTAACATGGGTATTGAACCGTTTCTGGTTGGTTCCGCCATTAACCTGGTGTCCGCCCAGCGCCTGGCCCGGCGCATCTGCCCGGAGTGTAAAATTGCCAAACAGATTCCGGCCGCAGCGCTGCTCGATGCCGGCGTGCCGGAAAGCGATCTGGCCGATTATCAGCCGATGTGCGGTAGCGGCTGTCAGAACTGCAATGGCACCGGCTATAAGGGGCGAACCGGCATTTATCAGGTGATGCCGGTGTTTGATGAGATCAGGGAGGCTGTTTACAGCGGTGAGAATTCAGACAGGATTAATGCTATCGCTGTCGCCAAAGGCGTCAAAACACTGCGCATGCAGGCTCTGGAAAAAGTGAAAAACGGCGAGATTTCTCTGGCCGAGTGCCTGCGCGTGACGGTGCCGGATTAACATGAGGCAAACAGTGGGCGTTAACATGAAACAAACAACGCGGTTGCATGGATGTTTTCCACGCTGTGATATGTTTCATCTGAAGTTTCACCTATTTT
>JALUYG010000056.1 GCA_027013105.1 Mariprofundus sp. | reverse complement strand
CAAAAAAGGTGAAACTTCAGATGTTTCATTTCACGGGGTGGAAAATGTCCATGTGCGTTAACATGAAACAAGCTCCGCGTTGGGAGAAGAACTGATGGCGACATTTATCTGGCAGGCGAAAAACAAGCAGGGCGCTGCGCAGAGCGGCGAAATCGAGGCGCCGCGGCGTGAGGTTGCGGCGGCTATTTTACGGCGCAAGGGATTGGTGGATGTCTCGGTAAAAAAGAAACCGATTGAGATCAATCTGTTTCCTGAGAAGGTTGACGATAAGGATATTTCCGTCTTCTTTCGCCAGCTCTCCACCATGATCAACGCCGGACTGCCGCTGGTGCAGTGCTTTGAACTGTCGGAACGCGGCGCCGAGAAAAAAGCCATGGTCAAACTGTTGCGGGATGTGCGACAGAGCCTGGAAGGGGGTAATCCTCTGGGCGAAACGATGCGCAAGTTTCCCAGGGAGTTCGATCGCCTGACCTGCGCTCTGGTGGAGGCCGGCGAGCAGGGAGGTATTCTCGATGCTATTCTGCTCAGGCTCTGCGAGTATAAGGAGAAAGCCCTTAGTCTGAAAGCCAAAATCAAGTCGGCGATGGTTTATCCCATCGCCATTCTGGTGGTCTCTTTTATCGTCACAGCGATTCTGATGATTTTTGTGATTCCGGTTTTTGGCGATATGTTTGCCGATTTTGGCGCGGAACTGCCCGCGCCAACCCAGATTACGATCGCCGTGTCGAATCTGTTCGTGGCCTATTGGTATGTTGTGGTCGGTGCGCCGATCCTGTTGGTGCTGGCGGTTCGGGCGATCTATAAAACGCCCAAAGGGCGCTATCAGCTGGATAAGTTGCTGCTGGCCCTGCCGGTGCTGGGCGATGTGTTGCGAAAGGCGTCGGTGGCCCGTTTCTGCCGCACATTTTCCACCTTAAGCGCTGCCGGCGTGCCGATTCTGGAGTCGCTGGATACGGTGGCCGAAACCGCCGGCAATGTGGTGATTGAAGAGGTGATTCTCTCATCCAAGGATTCGATATCGCAGGGCCAGACGCTCACCGCGCCGCTGGAAGCCAGCAAAATTTTTCCGCTGATGGTGACGCAGATGATCTCCATCGGCGAGCAGACCGGCAGCCTGGAAGAGATGCTGGGAAAGATTGCCGATTTTTATGAGGAGGAGGTCGATACTGCGGTGGACAATATGCAGCAGTTGATGGAGCCGATCATTATGGCATTTCTCGGCGTTGTGATTGGCGGGCTGGTCATTTCGATGTATCTGCCGATCTTTAAAATGGCATCTATCGTCTGATCGGCCTCGCACGCTCTTGCCTTCGCGATGTTTGATGAAATGCAACCGGCGCAGTTGAGATGCAGCTGATTCTGTATCGCGCGATGGCGGCGTTAGTTATCGCCATGGTGGTGGTGATGTGGGTCTATCCGGCCTCACAGCTCTATCAGCAGCAGTTAATGCTATCAACCGGCGTGCTGTTTCTGTTGCTGCTGCTGATACAGATGGCCATGACATCCAGCCGGCTGTCCGAAAAAAACCAGTGGGTGTTTCAGTACGCATCCGATGCTACGCTGGCCAGTATTCTGATCTTCGCCAGCGGCGGCGTGTTCAGTCCTTTCTCGTTTCTGCATGGCCTGATTATTATCGCTTCCGGCGCGCATGCCCGGCGTCTGCTGCCCGTTGTGATCAGCATCCTGGCGTGCTCGGGCTATCTGTCGGCGGTATATGGCGAGGCGTGGCTGGTCCGTGGCGAGGCGCTGACGACGCAGCAGGCGTTGCATGTGCTGCTGCAGGTTTCCGCCCTGATGCTGGTGGGCGGCGTGATGGCCTATATCGCCCGGCGCCATGCCAGCTTACGGGCGCAGAGCGATCGGGCTGTCCGGCAGCACCGCAAGCTCAAGGATATGCACGATCAGATTATGGCGGAAATGGCCGAAGGGGTGGTGGTGCTGGATCGAAGCCTGCAGGTGACTGATATGAATGCGGCGGCGCGCGCACTGCTTGGCCCTTGCAGCGTTGCGACGCTACTTGCGATTCCGGCGCTACGCAGCTTTTTTCAACAATCGCAACGCACATCATGCCAGTGTGAATACAGCGGTTCAGCCGCTGATGCAGCGCCTCATCTGCTGCTGCTGGTGCGCCGTCTGTCGGCTGCAGATGATGCTGCATGGTTG
>JALUYG010000055.1 GCA_027013105.1 Mariprofundus sp. | reverse complement strand
AGTCGGCCAGCTCATAGCCGTTCATATTGGGCATTTCGATATCGGTCAGAATCATATCGGGGGTCTGATCGGCCAGAATTTTGCACGCCTGTTCGCCATCCGCCGCCGTCCAGATATCATAATCCATGGCCTGCAGCACCGGCACCACCAGATTGCGGAAAAACGGCGCATCCTCGACAAACAGAATACTCTTGCGATTCCTCTCCGCCTCGGTTCCGACAGGTTTGCTGAACCAGTCCGGCGCCGCCCGCTTGATCACATCGAACACATCCACCACTTCCGTGGCCTGCTCCAAAATCACCGCCGTGCCGAGAAAAAATTCATCCTGCGTCGGCTTTTTGATCTCCAGCGGAATCTCCAGAATATCGACAATTTCATCGACCTGCAGACACATCCGATGGCTGCCGTCCGACAGAATCAGGCCATAAACCTCCTCTTCTATCTGGCTATTTAAACCGACCAGATCACCCCATCGCAGCACCGGAATCACGTCGCCATTACGATACTGCAGCACCTCTCTGGCGCCCGATGTTTCAATCTTCTCCGCCGGGAATTTCTCCAGCCGCTCCACCAGCGCCATCGGAATGGCATAGCGCCCGCCATCCTGCCGGAACACCAGCACATGCTGCAGATCGTGCAGACTGACCTCGTCATCATCTTCCTGCAGCGCCGCCTGCGTCGCCTCTTCCGACAGATCCATCATCTGCGCCAGGCCGTTACAGTCGAGGATCGGAATCACGCTGCCATCGCCCAGAATCGAGCAGCCGCCGTAGTGATCCAGATGTTGAAAATGGACTCCCAGCGGCTTCACCACGATCTCTTCCGCGCCGAAGATCTCATTGACCAGAATGCCGAATGTGCGATCGCCGATATCGATCACCACGATCGAGCCTTCATGCGGCGTCTGATCGGCCAGCTTCAACGTGGTTGCCAGTTCCAGCACCGGCAGCAGCCGGCCGCGCAAGCGAAAAAACGGATGGCCGCCAATGGTGCGCCAGTCGGCGGAGTTGACCGGCGCGCTGAGTAGCTCGTGGATACTGATTTGCGGAATGGCGAAGCGCCGATCCAGACAGCGCACGATCATGGCCGAGATGATGGCCAGCGTCAGCGGAATACGAATCCGCAGAATCGTCCCCTTGCCCACTTCGGAACTCAGGTCGATGCTGCCGCCCACCTTCTCAATCGATGTTTTCACCACATCCATGCCGACGCCGCGACCCGACAGATTGCTGACTTTCTCTGCAGTGGACAGGCCGGCATTAAAAATCAACTGTAGGGCGTTCTGATCCGGCATCGCATCCGCCTGCTGCTGCGTGAGCACCCCCATCGTTACCGCTTTCGCCTTCACGCGGGCGGCATCGATGCCGCCGCCATCATCCGCAATAGTGATCACGATATGGCCCGATTCCTGCACAGCCGCCAGTTTTAACACGCCCTGCTCAGGCTTGCCGGCGGCGCGGCGTGCATCCGGCATTTCAACGCCGTGATCGCAGCTGTTGCGGATGATATGCGTCAACGGATCTTTCAGCGCGTTGAGGATGCTGCGATCCAGTTCGGTCTCTTCCCCCTCCATCACCACGGCGATCCGTTTGTTCAACGATTTGGCCATTTCACGCACCACGCGCGGCACGCTGCTCCAGATGGTTTTGATCGGCTGCATGCGGGTCTGCAGCAGCTGCGACTGCAGCCGTTCGGTGACCTGATCGATTTCACGGCCGACGCGCATAAATTCCATCGAACCGGATTCGTTGACCATCTGCAACAGCCGATTGCGCGTCAACACCAGTTCGCCCACCTGATTCATCAAGGCATCGAGCAGCTCAACATCCACGCGAATGCTGCCGGCGCTCTTCGGCTTCACAACTTTGCCGGCAATGGGCGGCACCGGCGCCGGCTTGCCCTCCTGCAACGGTTTGGAGGGCTTCGCTTCGGGCTCCAGCACAGCCTCAACCGGCTTCGCTTCGGGCTCTTTGGCGGCGGCCTCTTTTTCAGCCTCTTTCGCCGCCTGTTCGGTCGCCTGTTTTTTCTTGCTGACGCCGCCCTGCGCCACCAGTTTTTTGGCCAGGCCGAGAATTTTCAGCGCATCGGCAGGAGATACTTCATCCAGATCGCGCAGCGGCGCAAAGCCTGCCGCCATCACAGCTTCCGGCGTATGCCAACCCTTCGCTGCCATCGCAGCGCGAATCGATGCATCGAAATCACCGAGCCAATCATCCACCGTGATCGCCTCATCATGCGATGCGCCGCCGCTGTTGGCATCTGGTGCGTCTGTTTCAGGAGCGGCCTGCGCCGCATCATCCACCTGTTCCGGGCTTTCAATCGCGCTTTCAGGCGCTGATACAGGCTCGGCCGGGGCCGCTGCTTCGCCCCCGCCGGCCATCGATTCAATCAGCCGCTCCGCCGCCTGCAGGCGTGAGATCAGCGATGAATGATCCAGTTCCGGTTCAGCGCCGTCGGCCTCCAACCCCTGCAGATACTCGTTGACGCCATCGGCGCAGGCCAGCAGCAGCGATACAATATCTTCATTCACCTGAAATTTGAGCGAACGGATTTTGCCCAGCAGATTCTCGCCGGCATGGGCTGTCTTCTCCAGCCCCTTCAGCCCCAGAAAGCCGCAACTACCCTTGACCGTATGGATGACGCGAAAAATGGCATTGACCAGCTCCTCATTGCCGGGGTTGGCCTCCAGTTCCATGAGTTGCTCCTCAATGGAAGCCATGTTCTCATTGCTCTCAGTCAAAAACTCACTCAGCAGCTCTTCATCCATCTCCATCACTCAACTCCTGTTCAACCAAATCAAAATCAAAGGCCGACGCTCGCAAAGTCGCAAAGAGCGCAAAGAAAATCATCAGCATGCCATCTCTTCATCTAACCTTTATCTGCGTCCATCTGTGTTTATCCGAGGTTCCACTCTTTTCTTGCCTTTCCTTTGCGCTCTATGCGACTTTGCGAGAGGAAAGGTTTAAAACAACATACTGCCCACGGTTTCGATCAGGGCGTCGGGTTCGAAGGGTTTGACCAGCCAGGCGGAGATGCCGGAGCCGTGCCCGACCGCCTTTTTCTCTTCGCCCGATTCGGTGGTGAGCATCACAATCGGCGTCTCGGCGTAAGCGTCGGTGGCGCGCAGCTGCTGGATCATGCTCAATCCGTCGAGGTTGGGCATATTCAGATCGGTCAGAATCAGGTCGTAAGGGTTGTCGCTGCTAGCCAGCGCCATATCCAGCCCAATCTGCCCGTCTTTCGCTTCATCGACATTGAAATCCACGCTCGCCAGCGTGCGTTTCACAGTGATCCGCACCATGGTGGAATCTTCCACAATCAATATTCTCGGCCCGCTCATAGCTCCTCCGTTCATAACTCTTCTTTAAGCGCCTGTCGCTCTTCTTCCATCACATAGCGTTTTTCCACCGCCTCTTTCCACACCGCCGGAGGCGCTTCCGGCGCCGCCTTGCCCCAGTCCTGCAGGCACGATTTGACATTATTCATGCGCTGCGACACCCGATCGATATTCTGCAAATCGGTCAGCGCCGCCATAATGCGATCCTCCACTTCGGGGCTGACCCCCATGTCGAGAATTTCGGTCAGCTTGACCAGCCCGTCTTCGGACGACTGTTCGAGCAGCTGCACCGAACCCTCCACCTGCTTCTCCAGCACCCTGATCAACCGCTTATCGGCAACCTTCGGCCATACTGCATCTGCCATCACTTCACCCTCCAATACCTCTTTTACCGGAGCCGGCGCCCCGCCAACATCTTCCGCCACTTCACCAGTTACTTCCTCTACTGCCTCAGCCTCAACAACTTTCTCATCGGCTGCTGTTTCTTCAACAATCTCTTCAACAGCTTCTTCAATCTCGTCCTCCGGCGCTTC
>JALUYG010000054.1 GCA_027013105.1 Mariprofundus sp. | reverse complement strand
GAATTATGCCGCCTACTCAACAGCGCAGGCATGCGATGCCAATACCGGCCAATGGCTCAGCACTTACGGCGTCGCCGCTTACGCCATCGGCTACGTCAACGGCAAACCATCCCACCTGCTCCGCGCTGTCATTATGTAACATTGTGCTGCCGGAACCACGCCACGGCATCGGCCAGAGCCTCTTGGGCCGGACGCGGCGCATAGCCCAGTTCGCGGCGGGCTTTATCGGATGAAAAATACATCCGTTTTCGGGTCATGCGCACACCCTCCACGGCAATCAGCGGTTGTGCTGCGCCGCTGATGCGGGCCGCGACTTCGCTCAGCCAGGCCAGCGGCAGGACGCCGTAATAGGGCATGCGAATACGCGGCGGCTTGCGGCCGGCCAGCTTCGCCACCCGGGTCAGGATATCCAGCAGCGGCAGATTTTCGCCGCCCAGAATATAGCGCTCGCCAACCCGGCCATGCTCAAAAGCCAGCAAGTGCCCTTCGGCGACATCATCGACATGCACGATATTCAACCCCGTATCCATATAGCCCGGCATGCGCCCGCGCATGGTGTCGAGCACCATCTGCCCGGTCGGCGTCGGCCTGATATCGCGCGGCCCGACCGGCCCGGCAGGATTCACAATCACAGCGGGCAACCCTTGCTCCGACACCAGATGGCGAACGGACTCCTCCGCCAGAAATTTGGAGCGTTTATAGTGGCCGACCATATCATGCAGTCCAGAAGGCGTATGTTCATCGGCGGGCGGGCCATCCGCATGGCTGCCCAGCGTGGCGACGCTGCTGGTATAGACGATGCGCGATACGCCGGCGTCGATTGCCGCCAGCATCAGGTTGCGACTGCCATCGACATTGGCGCGATACATCACATCGGGATCAGGCGTCCACAATCGATAATCGGCGGCGGCGTGGAACAGCGCCGAACACCCGGTCAACGCCCTTCTGAGGGAAGCCGCATTGGTCAAATCGCCAGTCGCGACCTCCACCGGCAGCTGGTTGATATTGTCGCGCCGACTGTTCTCGCGCAGCAACACCCGCACCTCATGGCCGGCCTGTAGTAAGCGCCGGACAATGGCCGAACCGACAAAACCGGATGCGCCGGTCACCAGCGTTGTCATCAATCGCCTCCCTGCTGCTGTTTTCCTGCGTATCGCCGCTGCGCTCGCACCCGGCCCATCTACCGCCCCCTCATCGATTCAGATTATCCATCGGACTGAATGCCGAAAAATCCGGCCCGGCGAGTGCTGCTGCCAGCGATAGCGTGGATCGCGCCGCCTTGAACTGACGCCCCAGCCGCATCAAACGTGGCCATAGCGAAGGATGCTTCACCAGCAGGCGCAGCATGCGGGCTGCATGGACATTGCCGTATCGATCCATGGCGCTGTTGATACAGGCGGGAATCGCGGTGTCGCTATCATCCACGATTGCGCGAATCGCCATAAAAGGAATCTGCGCGCGCCGGGCGGCCATGGCGATCGATACGCTTTCCATATCCACCGCGACTGCGCCGCTGCTATGGCGTAACACCTGCTTCTGCTGCGGTGCGGCAACC
Source organism: Mariprofundus sp. (assembly GCA_027013105.1). Taxonomy (GTDB): domain Bacteria; phylum Pseudomonadota; class Zetaproteobacteria; order Mariprofundales; family Mariprofundaceae; genus Mariprofundus. The sequence continues at coordinate 2,329 of JALUYG010000054.1, read as the reverse complement.
ATCACATCACTGCTAAACAGCGCATCAGTAGCGAGATTCGCAGACCCGGACAGCGCACCACATAGCCGCGCATGCCAGCCAGAATCAGTCATGAAATCACCCCCCCCTGCAGCCTGAACAGCGACTGGAATCAGCAGATCGCCTGCCTGCAAATGCGTCGATAACGCCCCCGCGCAGCCCCAGCTGAGCAGCGCATCCGCGCCATCCTCAATCAGTCTTTGCGCCGCCCGCTCAGCCTGCATGCCGCCGATACCGGAGATCATCAACCACAGGTTGCCTGAGAGTTGTTGAGGCGATGAGATCGCGGCCTTGAATAAATTCTCTTTCAAGCCGCCCCGACCTGCAAGGCAACCGGCCTCCGCCGACAGCGCTGCGACAACGCCCAGGCGCATCAAGGCTGTTGCATCGGGCTGAATTCAGGCACCATCTGTTGCAGCTCCTTGTGCAGGCGCCCTACATCACGACTGCGGCACGCCTGACGCAACACTTCGAGTTGCTGTTGCATCTGATCCCAATCCACTTCACGACTGCCCGAAAGCATGATTTTCGGATGCGTTGTCCGCCTGAGCGATTCAGCCTCGTGAAACAGCTCCTCATACAGTTTCTCGCCCGGTCTGAGGCCGGTGAAGGCAATCTCGATATCCCTGTCCGGCTCCAGACCGGTCAGGCGAATCATCTGCCGGGCCAGATCGACAATTTTAACCGGCTCGCCCATATCGAGGACAAATATCTCGCCGCCCTGGCCCATGCTCGCCGCCTGCAGAATCAGGCTGACCGCTTCCGGAATGGTCATAAAGTAGCGGGTGATATCCGGATGCGTCACCGTCACCGGGCCGCCAGCCTCAATCTGCCGTCGAAACAGCGGCACGACAGAACCGGCGGAGCCGAGAACGTTGCCGAAACGGGTGGTAATAAAAGCCGTATGATCGCTGCGCCGGTCCAGATTCTGACAGTAAATTTCCGCCGAACGTTTGCTCGCACCCATCACATTGGTCGGGTTGACCGCTTTATCGGTGGAGACCTGGACAAATTTTTTCACGCCGGCCTGCACAGCCAGATCGGCCAGCTGGCAGGTTCCCAGCACATTGGTTTTGACGCCTTCGGCCGGATTCTCCTCCACCAGCGGCACATGCTTATAAGCCGCCGCATTGAATACGATAGCCGGATGAAAGTGATCGAACACCCACGTCATCCGCGACTGATCACGAATATCGCCGAGAATGGCGTGCAGGGGCGCGCCCGCAGATGAAGCGATCGCACCTAGCTCCTGATCAATACGATAGAGATTGAACTCACCATGATCCAGCAGTAGCAGCTGCGCCGGCCGATGCTGCAACACCTGCCGGCATAGTTCGGAACCAATCGAACCGCCGGCGCCGGTAATCAGCACTGTTTGGCCGGCAAGCAGCTGATGGATGCCTAACTGATCCAGATCAATGGCGTCACGCCCCAGCAGATCCTCGATCTGCACCGGCCGCAACCTCGACACCTCCACCTGGCCATCGGCCAGCTCCGCCACCGATGGCAGAATACGGCACGGGACATCCAACTCGCGACAGCGCTGCGAGACAGATTGAATCATCTGATGCGAGGCCGAAGGGATGGCCAGCAGCACGGACTCGACGGCATGCTGTTTCACCATCTGTTCCAGGTCGGCGATACGGCCGATCACACGCACGCCATGAATTTCCTGCCCCTGCCGACGCGCCGCATCATCAAGAAAACCGACCGGCTCATAGGGGCCGGATTTCAGCAGGTCGCGCACCAGCAGTTCACCTGCCTGCCCGGCGCCGACCAATAGGGTGCGTTTACGTTCAGTCGCCGTGAAGTTCAAATGGTGATCTTTCAGCCAGCGATAAAACAAACGCGGGCCGGCCAGCCCCAGAATCAGGATCAACGGATAGAGAAACAGCACCGACCTTGGCACGCCATCCAGACGTTGCCAGATAAATACGATTATAAATGTCGTCAGCGCACCGAGCAATACCGACTGCAGAATGCGCAACAGATCGGGCAGCGATGCGAAACGCCAGATGCCGCGATAGAGGCCGAAATACCAGAAAAAAAGCGTCTGAACCGGCAAGGCGATCATGATCAGCAGGTGCAGGGAAGGCAGATAAAACGAGGGAATATCGCCAAGATTAAAACGCAGCCAGAAGGCCAGCCAGATGGCGGCAAGAATCCATAACAGATCATGCAGAAAGGCCATGCCGCTGCTTCTAAACGCCAGCAGTCGAGAAATCATCATAGCGGCCATGCTTCACAAAAAAAAGAGGGCGGCAATCTCTATCCTGAGAATGTCGCCCTGAGTTACGTCAAGAAACAATCA
>JALUYG010000053.1 GCA_027013105.1 Mariprofundus sp. | reverse complement strand
TCGCAAAGCGGCTTGTCCATGTGTCCAGCAGCTTGAGCAGCTGTTCGATGGCATCTGCATCATTGAGATTGTGGTCGTTCGCCACGATGCGGCCGATTTCGGCGTATTTTTTCAGGCCGATATTGTCCGGCTCCCTGTTTTGCATGAGCTCAATATTCAGACGCGTCGCTGCAAACAGCAGGCTGCCGCATACCTTTCCGTGTGGCATGGGGAAACAGGCGCCAATCGGGGCAGCGAGGCCGTGAACGCTGCCCAGCCCGGCATTGGCCAGCGTCAGCCCGGAAATCGATGAGGCGTAGAGCATGTCGGCGCGGGCGGCAAGGTTGTCGCTCTGTTCCACGGCGATTGGCAGCGCCCGGGCGGCCTTTTTGATGCCGCTGATGGCCAGCGTATCGCTCATCGGGCAGGCGTTTTTTGATACATAAGATTCCAGTAGCTGGGTGAATGCGTCCATGCCGCAGGCGGCGGTGACGTTGGCGGGGCAGCTAAGGGTGAGTTCCGGATCGAGGATGATATGCCTTGGCACCAGCAATTCATGGCGGAACGATTTTTTATAGCCATGCTCGCCGATTACCGAGAGCACGGCATTTTTGCTGGTTTCGCCGCCGGTGCCGGCCGTGGTCGGCAGGGCGATAAACGGGGTGGACGGGCCGGCGTAGGTTTTGCCGCGGCCGACGCCCTCCAGATATTCCATCACCGAATCGCCGCTCGGCAGCAGTCCGGCTATGGCCTTGGCCGCATCGACCGGACTGCCGCCGCCGATGGCGACCACGCAGTCGGGCGGCGCATCTGTCAGTGCGGCGACGGTCTCATCCACCAGTTGTGGCGAGGGTTCGCCCCTGACCCGGATGCGATGCAGATCGAAATCGCGATTTAACTGTTCAAGCAGCTGCGTGCAGAGCGGCGAGGCATCGAACGATGCGCCGCCGGTGACCAGCAACAGCCGTTGGCCAAAACTGCCGGCAATGGCGCTGAGTTCGCTGCGTTTGCCAGCGCCGAAATGGATATGCGGCGTGGCGGCGAAGCTGAATGCGCCGATCACAGGTCGGGAAATAATCCGCGAAAAGGTTCGCCGATTCTGGGCCTGGCCATCATATCAGCGACAGTTGCACGCCATGCCAGATAGTGGGCCGTCTGTTTATGGGCGGCCGCATCATCCGCACTGGTATAGGCTTCATACAACACAAAACGGGTGGGGTCATCAGGCGATTGCAGGACATCGAAACGGCAGTTGCCCGGTTCTTGGATAGAGGCCAGATGATTGGCTTTGCTCGCTTCAATAAACGTATCAACGCAATCCTCTTTAACATGAACATGGACGAGCGTGGTATGCATGCTCATGCCAGTAGCGCCTCGATTTCATCGCGGCTGATGGGGTTGGGCAGGCGTGCGCCGAGTTGTGAAACCACGCGGCCAGCGGCATGCGAACCGAGATGGCCGGCCTGCTGCCAGCTTAAACCGTTGGTGATGCCGTAGAGCACGCCGGCAGCATACATATCGCCGGCGCCGGTGGTGTCGATTGCCTCCACCTCAACGCCTTCGATGGGAAACGCCTCGCCTTCGTGCATGATAATCGAGCCGTTTTTACCCAGTGTCAGGGCGACATTCTGGCAGTGTTTGTGGATGGCATGGGCGCAATCAATCGGGTCTTGCTTGCCGGTTAAGGCGCGCGCTTCCTCTTCGTTGCAGAAGAGCAGGTCCACAGGCCCTTCAATCAGGCTCTGGAACTGATCGCGGCAGATATCGATCAGGAACGGGTCGGAAACGGTCAGCGCCACCTTGACGTGGTTGGCTTTAGCCAGTTCGATGGCGCGCAATGCCGCTGCGCGGGTGGAGTCGCCGGCGAAGAGGTAGCCTTCGACATAGATATATTCAGCCATGGCGATTTCAGCTTCGTTGATGTCGTCCGCATGCAGTGATGATGAGATGCCCAAGCTGGTCAGCATGGTGCGCTGCGCATCGGGGGTGATCAGCACCACGCAAGTGCCGGTCTGGCCTGCGCCGGGATCGACTTCAATGGCGATGCCGAGCTCCATCATCTCGTTCAGATATTGCTGGCCGAAGCTATCGGTTCCGGTTTTGCAGGCATAGGCGGCGCTGCCGCCCATATCGGCGATACCGACGATGGTATTGGCCGCAGAACCACCGGAGCAGTAGTTGATATCGTGTTCGGCCAGTGCATCCAGCACCTGCTGCTGACGTGCATCATCAACCAGCGTCATAATGCCTTTTTCGATACCCGCCTTGTCGAGAAATGCATCGTCGCACTGCACCTGCATATCCATAATTGCGTTGCCGACGCCGTAAACTTGATAGGCCATGAAAAACTCTCCCCGGATTAAAAGTAGTCAGCAAGTGTGCGGTTGTCGTTGCCTGCGTCAACCTGCAATGGTAATGATCGTGAAATCCTCACGTGGCGCCCCATTGGGTTGCCTGCCTTCCATGCTTGCTTTGATCACCTCGACAGGGGGTTATCAGAGAAGATGGGTGATTGCTTTCTTTGTATATATGAATGTATAGTTCCGATATGCAAGGATATAGAGAGAGAACCCTGTTATCTGATGTGGTGAAACGGCTGCATAACAACCCGGCGGTTGTGTTGCTGGGGGCGCGTCAGGTTGGTAAGTCCACGCTTGCAGAAATGGTCATGACACAGTTCCCCGATTCGATGTATCTGGACCTGGAACGCCTGTCTGATTTGAATAAGTTGGCAGATGCTGAGGCATTTTTTCAACAGTTTCAGGATAAAATGATTTGCCTGGATGAAATTCAGCGGGCTCCTGAGTTGTTTTCGGTATTGCGAAGCGTGATTGATCGGCACAGGCGCAATGGCCAGTTCCTGTTGTTGGGTTCCGCCTCGCGTGAACTGATTAAACAGAGTTCAGAATCACTGGCTGGAAGAGTTTCCTATCTTGAAGTCACCCCATTTATGCGTCGGGAAACTGCGGATATTGATATCAACCAACTATGGTTACGGGGTGGTTATCCTCGCAGCCTGTTAAACAGGGATGATGAAGCTTCCTTTCAATGGCGTGAGGATTATATACGCACCTTTCTGGAGCGTGATATCCCCCAATTGGGCTTCCAGATTCCTGCCAATACGCTGGGTCGTTTCTGGCGTATGCTGGCGCATTGTCACGGCCAGATTCTGAATGCCTCAAAGCTCGCTGATTCCATGGCTGTCAGCGGCCATACAATCAGGAAATATATTGATTTGCTTGAGCAGACTTTTGTCGTCAGGGCGCTGCAGCCATGGGCGGGTAATACCAAAAAGCGGTTGATCAAATCGCCCAAGGTTTACATTCGGGATAGCGGTCTGTTGCATGCCCTGCTGGATATCGAAGCTATGGATCAGCTGTTTGCCCATCCGGTCTATGGCGCTTCATTTGAAGGCTTTGTGATTGAAAATATGTTGACGCAACTGCCCCGCTGGCAGGCGAGTTTTTACCGTACCGCAAGTGGGACCGAGATCGATCTGGTTTTGGAAAGAGGCGGACGCATGGTGGCTGTTGAAATCAAGGCATCAACCAGCCCCAAACTAAGCAGGGGGAACCGTAGCGCACTTGAAACATTGCAGCCCGACCACAGCTATGTGGTTGCCCCGGTCGATTCCGTATATCCATTAAGCCCGGATGTTAGTGTCATGCCTCTTGATTCAATCGTCGAGCATATAAAATCGGAGTATCCATGAGCTGCCCGTTACATATTGTGTTGGTTGAGCCGGAAATTCCTCCCAATACCGGCAATATCGCCCGGCTCTGCGCCTGTACCGGCTGCCGGTTGCATCTGGTGCACCCGCTAGGTTTTGCGGTCACGGACAAACAGCTGAAACGCGCTGGTCTGGATTACTGGCAATATCTGGATGTTCAGCACCATGACAACTGGCAGC
>JALUYG010000052.1 GCA_027013105.1 Mariprofundus sp. | reverse complement strand
TGTCGGTCGCTTCGCCGATATGGTGCGCGAACTCTCCGATCGGGTGCAGTTTTTGTCGATTTCGCATAACAAGATCACCATGCAGAAATCCGATCGTCTGATCGGCGTCTCCATGCCCGAACCGGGAGTCTCCAAAATCGTCGCCGTCGATCTGGAGCAGGTGCCGGGATGAAATCTGATGCAAAATATTGATTGAAGGTGAATGATTGAAGGTGAATCCGGAGGGCGCCTTGAAGTTTGTTGCGTTGATAACATTACTATTGCTGGGCGCATGCATTCAGCCCCGGCAGTATGCTGCAGATGCTCCGCTAGCCTCTGCTCCGCCTGAGCCGGCAAGCATGAATCAAGGGCGGCTAATCGTTGAATTCGGGCCGAATGTCAGCCTGCATCAGGCGCGCCATGACGTTGCCGGATGCGCTTCGGCCTCAAGCGTGATACGGCGACAGCCGGTGATGCTGCTTGTGCTGCCTAGAGCCACGCTGAACAGCAGGCAGGCTGAGCAGCGCTGCGGGCGCGCGCCAGGCGTTGTGCATGTCGAGTGGAACCAAAAAAGGCAACTGCGGTAAGGACACCCCATGAAAAAAATGATATTACTCCTGACTCTGGCCTGGTTTACATCCGGCGTGGCGATGGCGGCCGATGACTATGTGCCGGGCGAGCTGCTGATTCAATTCAAGGGGGCGGCTGCGCCGAGGCTGATGAATGCCGCCATGCAGGGCGTGAGAACCAGAGCCATGAACGGTGTGCGAGCAACCCTGCTCAGGCGTTCGCCTGTAAGCGGCGTGGAGCATTGGAAGTTACCGGCGGGCGTCACTGTCACTTCGGCCATCAAGCAATTAAAGCGCAACGCGCAGGTGGAATTTGTCGAGCCCAATTACAGGCGTCATCTGCGACTGATTCCCAATGACCCGCTGTTTCTGAATCAATGGGGGCTGCAAAACAGCGGCCAAACCATCAACGACAGCAGCGGCGCTGTGATCACCGGCGTGGCTGGTGCAGACATGGGGCTGGCTACGGCATGGGCCGCGCAAACAGGCAATCCGGCGGTCGTGATTGCTGTTCTTGATGATTCCGTGGATATCAATCACCCTGATCTGGCCGCAAATATCTGGACGAATCCCGGAGAAATTGCCGGAGATGGCATTGATAATGACGCCAACGGCTTTATTGATGACGTACATGGCTGGGATTTCAAAAATAATGACAATAATCCATCTGCCGATATTGGCGCTGGAGAGGGGCATGGTACAGCTGTGAGCGGCTGTATTGGCGCTGTCGGCAACAATGGCGCGGGCATTTCCGGCGTGAACTGGAACGTATCCATTATGCCGCTCAAGTTTAACCTCGACGTCGCCTCTGAGGTCATGGCCATCGATTATGCGATTGCCAATGGGGCGACGATTATGAACGCCAGTTTTGGCGGCCTGACCCCTTCTGTGGCAGAGCAGCAGGCTGTGCAACGCCTGCAAAATGCCGGTATTTTACTGGTCGCTGCGGCAGGAAACGATAACGGCAACAATGATCTGGTCGCTGATTATCCAAGCGGTTATGCCAACCCCAATATCATCGCCGTTGGCGCCAGCAACTCCTCTGATGTGTTGACCAGCTGGAGCCACTACGGCGCCACAAGCGTGGATATTGCAGCGCCCGGCGCCAGTATTTTTACCACCCGGTCGCCCAATGGCGTTATAGGCAATACCCGCCCTCCTGCAACGGGCCTGTTTTACGATTTTATTGCCGGCACATCTTTCTCATCGCCCTACGTTGCCGGTATTGCGGCGCTGATCAAGGCGCAGTTCCCGGCTGCAACATTTCAGGAACTGAAAGGCCGCATTCTGGCATCGGCGACGCAGCTTGCCGCCATGCAGGGGTTGATATCGAGCGGCGGCCGCGCCGATGCAGCAACTGCACTGGTGATACCGGCGCAGCCGGTGCTGCTCATTGGCAAGGTGAGCTGGAATGATGGCGGCAATGGCATGATTGATCCGGGTGAAACAGCCACGGTTGCAATTCAGCTGGATAATGTCTGGGCGAATGCAACCGGGGTGAGCGCCACTATGACAGCCCTGAGCGCCAATTTGATTGTCAACACTGCGACGGTCGCCTATCCGAATATTGCTTCGGGAACAAGCCGGAGCGCCAATTTTAGCGTGAGCGCTTCACCGGCTACCGGACAGCAGTTGTACCGTTTTAAGCTGGATATTACGGTCGCAGGCGGGCCAGTAACCACGCGTTACTATCAGATCGGCGCCGGGGCGCTGCGTAGCGGCGTCACTTTCAACGAAACGATCGGGAAAACTGCTCAGGATGATTATCAGGTGTTTTTTATCGATGTGCCAGCCGGTACGGCCACTCTCACAGTGCAGACGTCGTCGGCTCAGGATATCGATCTGATGCTCAAGCCCAATGGGATTCCGGCCTTTGATTTTGCCACTTATGCATCGCCTCAGACGCCAGCGCCCGCAGGGACGAAGGTTGCCGCCACCGCGTCGGGCAACGAAACAATCAGCATCGCCAATCCCGTGGCAGGATTCTATACGGTCACCGTGCTGAACTTTTCGCAGGTTGCCAATACTGCATTTACAGTGCTGGCGACCCTTAAAGCGCCGCCGCCGGTTGTAGCAGGCGGCGGTGGCGGCGGTTGCGCTATTGCGCCCGATGCGCCATTTGATCCGCTGCTGATCATGCTGTTACTGTTGCCGGCGCTGATCAGTGGCAGAAGGCGCAGCTTTTGTCGATTTCGCATAACAAGATCATCATGCAGAAGTGATACCGGAAGCGGGTGCCTCCAAAATCGTCGCCCACTATCCAGAGAAAACCCCTGGATAGCGGCCTGAGCCCTATCCCTCGTCGCTACTGATTCATCACATGGCCACTGTGGATGCAGTGCGATTGGGGTCGGAGGAGGCGGTCACCTTTCTGTTGCCGCCCAGTTCCTGCTGTAGCTGCTGGACTACTGTTTGAATTCCTTTGCGTAGCTTTGCCTTTAGCAGGGCGCCATGCTTTGCAGTCCATTGCTGTTGCAGTGCGTCCGGATCCTCCCCGGATAACGCTTCAGATTTGAAGTCGGATTCATATTTGAATAGCTGCTTTAGGTCATACCCTTGCAGATAAAGCCGGGCCTTTGAGACAATGTGTAGCTGTTTGAAGTCAGGTGAAAGCGCATAACTGCTCTCTACATAAAGACTGGCGTTGGCCGGTTTGTCCTGTAACTTCGTTTTCAATTCCATCTTTTTCAGATGTTGATCAGAATCAATGATCTCTGCTGTTTTTAATATGGCCGCCGGCTTGAGCGATAATGCCAGTGCCTGATGCATCTCTTGTGTAAAATGGTAGTCAGATAGCACTGCCCGTAGCGGGGCTGCTACCGCATCAGCCTCTTTCTGGTGTTTGGCATCGATAGCAGCATCTACTGCGCCCGCAATCGCACCACCGATGGCCCCGAACATGAATGCACCAGATGTCATAGCTGTGTTTGAATGGATAATCTCAGCCTTCAGCTGAGTATCGGGAACTGCATTAACAATTACCGTGGATTGAATTTTAGCAGCCTGTCTATCCAGTATGCCGGTATCAGCATGATGTTTATCTGTAGCACAGGCTGTTAAACCAGAAAGCAGTAGTGTGATAATAATCAAGCGCATGTATTTATCCCCCCTCTCCCTCAAATCAGGCAGAAATATATAAAAGTCATTGCTTGTGTCCAGTTTTCTGACCCGGTTTCGACTGACCCGATTTCGATTTGTATTCTTTGCGGTAAAGCCTTTGACTGAAGTTTCACCTTTTTTGATCTTGGCACAAGGGTTGCTAAAATTTCAGCAAATTTGATGCCAATATTTCCTTTGCAAAACAGTATGTTACGTTATTTATTGGTTGTTTCACACGCTCTTTTTT